>JAQUGH010000184.1 GCA_028684195.1 Clostridia bacterium
ATAACTTCTACCCCAAATTTTCCCCCCCAATAAACTCCTTCCTCAACAGAAGCTATCGATTCATGATCTGCTATGGCAATTGCTTCAAGTCCTAGCCCTTTTGCCATTTCTACAAGCTTTTTAGCCGTAAATTCACCATCACTACTAACAATACTGTGCATATGCAAGTCAACCAACATTTTTATATACCTCACTTAATTATTCTATTATAAATATCATATCATCAATTCAAACTCAAAAGTTATATTAAGCTAAAATATACCCTTCCAGCTTATTGAAATGACGCCTTGTACTACCCCTATTAAAAAGCCCAAAACACCGCCAATCATTTCAATATGATTCAACTCTGACTTTGCCAACAAATATACTAATTCTTCTATTCTCGCCATATCAAAAGCCATTATCTTCTCTTTAACAATTCTTTCAATTTCTTTTTTTATATCATCTAATTCATCTAACTCAAAAATTTTATCTGGGTTATCTAGTACATTGATTATCTCTTGCCCGACAATTCTTCCTGCAAAATCAGCCATAGTAGTAACTACACCTGTCATAATTATATTAGGCATCCTCAATAACACCTGTTCACTCACATATTTTTCTGTTTTTTCTCTTAAATGTGCTTTTATATCCTCCCTGCCTAAGCTTTTCATTACATCGTTTCCAGTGATTAATTCTGTACTTACTACTTTTCCAAGTGCGACTGCAATTTCTTGACGTCTCTTAGGTATCAGTCCTTGAATTCGCCATTTTAAAAAAGGTACTTTATACTCTATGTACGGTCTAAAAAGGAGTTTTATAGCTAATACATTAGTTATCCAACCAATGCAGGCACCGATTAACCCCATGATTATAACAAGTAAAATATAATTCATATCGTTTTTCACCTATACTCATTTGTTGTATTTGTCCAAATATTTATCTATTTAATTATTAAGATGTTTCACGTCTTCTATATAAAAGATAACAAAAAGCAGGAAAAGAAGCAAGCTGTTTTGAAGCTTGCTTCTTTTCCTGCTTTCATCTAGTTTGATTTATATTATCACATTTTTTACAACCTAAACATTTCTTAACACGACTACCAAATACATTTTGGATAATCGTTACTGTTTCAACAGATTTTACACCTGATTCAATATGCAAAATAAGTTCCCTAGGAGCTATTGTTATCAAGGCACTTATCAAAAGATCATCATAATTAATCTCGTTCTCCATTGAATCTAACATTAACCCCTCAAGGCATTCATGTTTAACCGGTTTATCTCTCTCATCCAAAAGGGAAAACTTACCATTTGACTTAATAAGAACTTGTATCTTTTCAATACGAGGTTCTTGTATTTCCACAAAATACTTTAAAAGCTTTATAAACTCCATATACTCCTTCTCAAGTAAAAATTCATCAACTGCCGAATTAACTATTCCCTCTAATTCGTTTTCATAATCTTTTAACCTAAAGCTTATAAAACCCTCTAACACTAAATCTTTATTACTATCCAGATAATCCAATATTTTAAGCATCACTTTTTCTCTTCTTTGCTTTTGATGATACATATTAATTCCTGTGGGATTCAGCATTTCTTTTGCTTTGCTTAATATTATCTCTTTTTCTTCCTCATTGTAATAGTAATAGTCATTAGAAACAATTTTTTTTATTATTCTTATCTCCCATTCATCCACTATTATATCCGCCAAACAATTAGCAATAGAATATTTTACTGTATTTAAAGAATTAACTTCATTGCATTCTCCTATCTCAGGTGAACAACAATCCATAACCATTAAACTCCCAACTTCATCAATATTAATATCAAGAGGTATTCCTTCGTTTTTTAAAATCCTCAACTCATTATTTAGCTTTTCAAATAAATGAACAGGATCGGTATACGTCCCTATAGAAATAGGTTCAAGCACACACCTCACTCCTCTTCCACTTTGTCACGCTACTTCGTACAACTATTGTATGAAGCTAAACTTTAATTATACTGGACTATTACTGACAGCATAAACAAAAAAAGGGAGCTCTTGTTGAGAGACCCTTTTTCTCCATAATTAACGCTATACTTTTTCACTTTTTCACTTTTTTGCATTTTTATTGCATTATTCCTTGTCCTTGTTGATTTAATTGAGTCTCCGCATAATTTTGAAACTGTTGGCTGGTTTGCTGAATCTTTTGTTCATCAGCAGCTTCCAACTCATAATGACCCTGTTCAAACATGAGATTATAATAATCTCTATTTAATTTGTGAGTTTCGTTTAAAATAGTCATTACGTCTTGATGCAACGCCTGATGACTTGCCTCTCTAGCCATTATATTAAAATTATCAGTCAACCATTTACAACTACTTAAGCAATCATTTATTCTATCTCTATCATTCATCTGAGTTCCACTTGTTTGAGATTCCCCAGGCATCTTGGGGTTTTTTATTGTATTACTATTTTGTTGTTGCATTTTCTCCACCTCCTAAGAATTTAATTTACTAGCAGAATTCATGGGATTAAGATGTTTTAAAAGCATATTATAATGCTTTTGTTGTACCTGAACGCTTCTCTGAATAAGATTCTTTATTTTAGAATCCTGTGTTTCCTGAGCAAACTTATTACACTTTTTAATAACATCAAGCTCCCAAGACAAGGCATCTTTAATATACGCTACATCTTTTGTAGAAAGAATCTGAGGTGGTTCTGGCATTCTCGCTTGCTGTTGCGTAGATTGTCCAGCCTTCTGCCCAAATATTGTACCTGGTTGCATTACATAATTCCCCCTTACATTTTTTTATAAACCACACTATATATAATGAGCTTTTTCTTTTTAATTATGCAAACACTTTTTAAACACACACAAAAAAAACTCCACGATAACAATCGCAAGTCTAATTTATCCTTGGTAGGCAGTACTGGGCTCGAACCAGTGACCTCCACGATGTCAACGTGGCACTCTAACCAAACTGAGCTAACTGCCCTTACTAAATCAATAATTTAATATAATTATTGTAAAAGCAAATTTACTAATTGTCAAATCAATAAAAGTTATAAAATTATAAAAGCCTGACCCCTTTATTTTACCCCTTGTCAAATCCATGATACTTAGTATATAATGCAAATGTGTTGGAAGAATGAGTGTTTTTGGCGAAATATTTGTGATATAATCATTTTGACCAAAAAGAACCATTTGCACATATTGACAAGCCTTGTTATAATAAGAACAAGTTCATTGAGGAAGATTGTGGTGTAGAGGTTGCACTCAGGTACGTGGCACCTGAATACGTGGGTTCGATTCCCACCTTTCTTCCGAAGGTCAACATCCTTGGATGGATGTAACAAATCTTTTTATTTTTTAACCCTTTAAATGAGGGTTATTTTTTTATAGAAAAATAAAGGTATTTCGATTCATTTGTAAAATATTACCATTATACATTTGTTTGGAGGTTATACCGATGAAATCAAAATCTACTCGCATACTATTTTTTTTCCTTCTTCTATTGTTTCTTCCTTTACTATCAAGTCACCCTGTTATAGCTAAATCATTGTGGGAGTTAAATGATGCTGAACGTGTTGTTCATTGCCTTTATCTAGAAAATAAAGGCAATGAAATTATTGTCGAAAACAATAATTTCATCACAGCATATCCACTCGACGATAACGTTTTTATTATGTTAGCAGGAATACGCTCTGGAAGTATTACTTCATTAAAAAATTTTCCTCACAACATACCTGTAGA
>JAQUGH010000041.1 GCA_028684195.1 Clostridia bacterium
CACCTCAAAAGAGATCAATTGAGGAGGTTTCGGAATTTCTAAATCTTCCTGCTAAGAAGTTTATTAAGACCCTCTTTTATCAAGCTGATGAAGAAGTAATAGCAATTTTGGTTAGAGGGGATAGAAACATAAATGAAATTAAATTACAAAGACTACATCCCGCTAATATCATGGAAATGGCTTCAGCAGAGTCAGTCAAAAACGTTTCAGGTTGTATTCCCGGTTTTGTAGGTCCTGTTGGTTTAAAAAACATAAAAATATATGCTGATGAAGAAATAAAAACAATTGTGAATGCAGTTTGCGGTGCTAATGAAGAAAATTATCATATTAAAAATGTGCAGCCCGGTCGAGATTTTGAAGTTTTTGCATATGGAGATTTGCGTCTTATTGAAGAAGGTGAATTGTGTCCTCGTTGCCATTCAAAATTAAAATCTGCCAGAGGAATTGAAGTTGGACAAGTGTTTAAATTAGGTACAAAATATAGTAAAGCACTTGAAGCAAAATATATAGATGAAAATGGAAAAGAAAATTTGATGGTGATGGGTTGCTATGGTATTGGTATCAGCAGAACAGTAGCAGCAGCTGTGGAGCAAAATCATGATAAGGATGGGATTATTTGGCCTATGTCCATAGCCCCTTATCAAGTTATTGTTACTCCGGTGAAAGTAAAGGATGAGATTATTTGGAGTAAAGCATTTAAAATTTACCAAGCTTTAGAGGAAAAAGGTGTTGAGGTAATTTTAGATGATCGGGATGAGAGAGCAGGAGTAAAATTTAAAGATGCTGATCTTATCGGGATACCGATCAGAGTTACTCTTGGGAAGAAATACATAGAAGAAAATGTAATAGAAGTAAAATTGCGTAGTGAAAAGGAAGTCCAAATTATAAACAAAGATGATATTATAAGCCATATAATGGATATATTAGATAAAGAGCGAGACAATATTAAGCAATATTGTTGAATGAGAAGCTATTTATTTTGTTACAACATATTTGTTTTAGGGAGGATGGCTTTTTGAGTGTCACTGTTGTTATACCGGCATATAATGAAGCTAAATATATTTGTAATGTATTAAAACCTCTTGTAAATGTAAAAGAAATAACTCAGATAATAGTTGTGAATGATGCTTCCACGGACAATACAGAGGAAGAGGCTTTGAATTGTGGAGTTAAGGTTGTTTCATTGCAGGATAATTTGGGTAAAGGTGGTGCTCTTGCTAAAGGACTGGATTATTCTGTTAATGAAACAATACTATTCCTTGATGCAGACCTTATCGGTCTTACAGAGAAGCATATAAATGATCTTATAAGACCAGTAATAAATGAAAATGCAGATATGACGGTAGGTATTTTTGCTAATGGTCGTCTTGCTACTGATATGGCTCAGGTAGTATCTCCCTACTTGTCGGGGCAACGATGTATAAAAAAAATGTGGTTGGATCAGATAAATTTGTCAGCTACGGGTTTTGGAGTTGAAACGGTATTGACAAATTATGCAAATCAAAATAATTTGTGTGTAGTTAATGTCAATCTTCCTAATATGTCACATGTAATGAAAGAAGAAAAGCTTGGGCTTGTTCGGGGCTTTGTTTTTAGGCTAAAAATGTATTGGGAGATTGTTAAAAATGTTCATATAGGAGGGTAGTATATGGAATATGAAATAATTGTATCATTAAGATTGTTCCTTGCTGCTTTTCTGGGAGGAATTATTGGCTTAGAAAGGGAAAGTTTAAATAAATCAGCAGGTTTTAGAACTCATATTTTAGTTTCCTTGGGATCCTGCTTAATTATGTTAACTTCCATTGATATATTTGAAAGAGTTGGACATGGTGTAGTTGGAGATCCTGCTCGAATAGCGGCACAGGTTGTTAGTGGTATTGGCTTTTTAGGAGCCGGTACTATTTTAAGATCAGGGTTTGAAGTAAAAGGGTTGACTACAGCGGCGTCATTATGGGTGGTAGCAGGTATTGGTCTTGCTGTAGGGATAGGAAACTATTTCGCATCTGTTGTAGCAACCGTTATTGTTTTTCTTATTCTTGTTTATATGCCACGTATTGAAGCAAAATTAAGACATTCAGATAGTAAAATTATGAAAATAGAAATAAAGATGTTGGATAAGCCGGGACAGTTAGGGTTGGTTACGTCTGTTTTGGGGAATTTCAGTGTGGATATTCGTAATGTTGAAATAAACGAAGAGCGTGAAAAGGATTATATAAAAGTATTATTTATGACTAATGTTCCTAGTGGCATAAAGGAGTCGGAAATATTGGAGAATATCAATAATATAGAGGGAGTTAATCAGATTGTATTATCATAACCGGAGGAATTTCTATGGGTAAAAATATAGGGGATAAAAAGAGAAATGGTGCAATTTTAAAATGGGAGCATTTAATAGAAACAGTTTCGTTACAGGAGGAGTATAAAAATATTCTTTTAACCTGTGAAATAAAAAAAATCTTAGTATCCCAGGCTGATAAAGCTTGGGAAATATATTTTCAGGTACCATCAGAGCCTTCTTCGGAAATAAAAGAGGCTATTGATAAGATATGGAAAGATTTTTTTGGTGAGAAATATAAAACTTCTTTTTATTTTGAATGTATAAAAACATATGATGATTTAAATACTCTATGTAAAGAATGTTGGGATGATTTTATCAAAAAGCTTACAAAAAAAATACCAAGCTGTAGAGGATGGCTTCAAGGAGTTAGCTTTTGTGTAAAAGATGACAAATTACACCTTATAGTGAAGCAAAAGGGTGGAGCTGATTACTTATCATCTCGTGGCATTAATGCAGTTCTTGAGAAAATTTTAAAGAATGATTATAAAATGGAAACGAAAGTAGTTATTGAATGTGGTGATTTGGAAGAATCAAATGGAAATGAGTTAAAGCAGTTAGAGGATTTAGAAAACGAGTATAAAGAAAAATTTTATAAATTAAATACAATGAGCGTAAAAAGTGCCAGTTGTAAAAATGAAAATAATAATTATTCACGTATAATCCTTGGTAAGGCAATTAAAAATGAACATATTCCCATAGAATCAATTATTGAGGAAGAAAAAAGTGTTACAGTAAAGGGGTATATATTTAATTTAGAAATTAAAGACCTAAGAAGTGGTCGAAGTTTAGTTAGCTTTATTATTACGAATAAAGTAAATTCAATAGCATGTAAGATAATCAGAAATCCCAAAGATCAAGGGTTGAATTTGGAAGGATTAAAAGATGGTAATTGGTATTTAATTAGTGGTTCGGTGCAACATGATCGTTATACACAAGAGCTTACTATTTTTCCTGCGAATATTATGGAAATAAATTCACAGGTTCGAGAGGATAACTGCGAAAGAAAACGAGTAGAACTCCATTTGCATACAAAAATGAGTGCTTTAGATGCGGTTGCAGATGTTAAAGATGTTGTAAAAACAGCGATAGCTTGGGGACATCCGGCTGTGGCTATAACTGACCACGGTGTTGTACAAGCTTTTCCAGATGCTTATAATATTGCTAAGGGGAATGATATTCATATTATTTATGGACTTGAAGGATATTTATTTGATGATTCTATTGAATATAGTAGTAAAAAAATACCAACTTATCATGTCATTATTTTAGTAAAAAGTCAGGAAGGCTTAAAAAATTTATATAGTCTTGTCACAATATCTCATCTCCAATATTATCATCGTGTACCACGTATTCCTAAAAGTGAATTAATAAAATTAAGGGAAGGACTTTTAATTGGAACTGCTTGTGAAGCAGGTGAATTATTCCGAGGAATATTAAATAAATTTTCTGAGGAAAAGTTAGAGGAGATTGCAAGCTTATATGACTATTTGGAGATACAACCATTGGGGAATAATCAATTTCTAATAAATAATGGCACTGTTAATTCTCAAGAAGACCTTATTAAGATTAACAAGTATATATATAAATTAGGTAAAAAACTTAATAAACCAGTTGTAGCAACTTGTGATTCTCACTTTCTTGAACCAGAGGATGAAGTTTATCGTCGTATCCTTATGACAGGTAAAGGTTTCGATGATGCAGACAATCAACCACCCCTTTATTTTAGGACAACAGAGGAAATGCTTAACGAGTTTACATATTTAGGAGAAGAAGAGGCAGAAGAGGTAGTAATTGATAACCCTTTATACATTGCATCACTTGTTAATGAAATAAAACCCATTCCAGATGAGCTATATCCTCCTAATATACCGGGAGCGGAAGAGGATATTATCAATCTTACAAAAAAAAGAGCATGTGAGCTTTATGGGAAAAATCTTCCGGAAATAGTTCAAAAACGAATAGATAAAGAGCTTAATTCCATAATTAATAACGGTTTTGCTGTGTTATATTGGATTGCTCATAAGCTTGTAAAAAAATCCAACGAAGACGGTTACCTAGTAGGGTCAAGAGGGTCTGTAGGTTCTTCTTTGGTTGCACATTTTTGTGGAATAACGGAGGTTAATGCTTTAGAACCTCATTATCGTTGTCCATCATGTAAATATACGGAATTTGTTCTTGATGGTTCTAAGGAATGTGGAGCCGATCTTGATGATAGTACATGCCCTAATTGTGGGACTCAACTTTGCAAAGAGGGGCATAACATACCTTTTGAAGTTTTCTTAGGATTTAAAGGAGATAAGGTTCCTGATATTGATCTCAATTTTTCGGGGGAATATCAGTCTAAGGCTCAAAAAAATACTGAAGAATTGTTTGGAAAGGATAATGTTTTTCGAGCTGGTACTATTGCTACAGTGGCAAATAAGACAGCTTATGGGTTTGTAAAAAACTATTTCGAAGATAAAAAACAGTATGTTAGTCAAGCGGAGATGTCTAGACTTATTGAGGGCTGTACAGGTGTAAAAAGAACAACAGGACAACATCCAGGGGGAGTTATGGTACTTCCCAAGGGATTAGATATACATCTTTTTACTCCCTTGCAACGACCTGCTAATGATGTTAAATCAGATATTATTACAACTCATTTTGATTATCATTCTATATCTAGCAGACTTGTAAAGTTAGATAATCTAGGACATGACGATCCTACAATAATAAAGATGTTGGAGGATTTGACAGGTGTTGATAGTAGGACGATACCTCTTGATGAAAAGGGAGTTTTATCTCTTTTTACAGGTTTAGATGCTTTAGGAATTAAAGCGAAAGATTTAGGAACAGATATAGGAACTTTAGGTATACCTGAATTTGGAACGAAATTTGTTAGACAAATGCTAGAAGATACTAAACCAAAAACATTTTCTGAGCTTGTTCGTATAAGTGGGTTTTCCCACGGAACTGATGTTTGGCTAAATAATGCTCAAGATTTGATAACATCAGGTACAGCCAAAACGAGTGAGGTAATTTCAGCTCGTGATGATATTATGACTTATCTTATGTATAAGGGGTTAGAGCCTATAATTGCTTTTAAAATAATGGAGGATGTTCGTAAAGGCAAAGGGGTTAAACCTGAATATGAGGAAGCTATGAAAGAAAAGGATGTTCCTGATTGGTATGTAGAATCATGTAAAAAGATAAAATATATGTTCCCCAAAGCTCATGCGGTAGCGTATGTGATGATGGCTTTTAGAATTGCGTATTTTAAAATATATTATCCTGCGGCTTATTATGCCAGTTATTTCACAGTACGGGGCGATGAATTTGACGCTGATATTGCAGTTAGCGGAATAGATGAGATAAAGGGAAATATGGAACAAATATTGAAAAAAGGGAAGGAAGCCACACAGAAAGAGGGAAATCTTTATACGATATTAGAATTAACACTGGAGATGTATTTACGCAAGATACGACTTGAAAGAGTAAATTTATTATCTTCAGATGCAGAAAAATTTTTGATAGTGGATAATAATACTGCATTACTACCACCATTTAATTCGTTACAAGGCTTGGGGAAAACAGCGGCTTTGGGTATCGTTAAGGCAAGGAAAGAAAAGCCGTTTATCTCCAAGGATGATTTGAGGATTAGGGGAAAGGTAGGAAAAGCAGTCATAGAAGTATTAGATAAGCATGGAGCTTTGGAGGGACTGCCTGAAAATGATCAGATGACGTTGTTTTAGGATGAAAAGGATTAATTAAAATAACATTGACAACCTTCTATATGTCGTATAAACTACACATAGTTATATATCAATATGCAAATAAACGAATAAAGGTTGGTGATTAAATTAATATGGGTAACATAGATTATGTGCTTGTGTTTAAGGCATTGGCAGATGAAACACGATTAGAAATTATTAAAATGCTGTCAAAGGGCGAGCTTTGTGCCTGTAAGTTACTTGAGAATTTCAACATAACACAGCCGACGCTTTCGTATCATATGAAAATTTTATGTGACAGCAAGCTTGTGGAGAATAGACGAGATGGTGCATGGATGATATATTCTTTAAACAAGGAAAGCTTAAGAAATGTTGGAGATTTATTAAATAATTTTATTAAATGAGGCGGGTGTTACTAATGTTTAATGATAATGAAGAGAAAGATAATAAAAAGATAATACTTAAAGTTGTTATTCCTTTTCTGTTAATGTGTGTTGTTTTTGGTATTTGGATATATAAAAACTCACAGCAGCCTGTAACACCTGATAGTGAAGATGTTTCTGAATTTTCCCTGTATGTTACAGAGGAAATAGACCTTGATAATTTAAAATCATATGGGTTACCTATTATTCTTGATTTTGGGGCAGATTCTTGTATCCCTTGCAAAAAGATGGCTCCTGTATTAAAGGAACTGAATGAAGAACTTCGTGGTAAGGTGATTGTTAAGTTTGTTGATGTATGGAAATATCAAAGCTTAGCAGCGGATTATCCACTTAGCTTAATCCCAACGCAAGTATTTTTTGATAGCAGTGGGAATCCATATAACCCTAAAGACGCTGAAACCATGCAGATGAAGTTTCATTATACTGAAGATAATAGCGAACATATTTTCACAACACATGAGGGAGGGATGACAAAAGACCAACTGCTAACAATATTAAAGGAGATGGGAATGGAATAATGGATGTTATCATTAATCAGTGGTTAGAGGTGTTATCTACTGCGATTACGGCAAATATGTGGTTGGCACCGCTTTTGTCGTTATTTGCAGGTGTGCTTACTTCTGTTACTCCGTGTGCATTGACGAGTGTCCCACTCGTGATAGGATATGTTGGTGGAACAGGACAGAAGGATACTAAAAGAGCTTTTTTACTATCTGTTGTATTTTCAGTGGGCATGGCGGTTACTTTTACTGTACTCGGAACAGTTGCATCTTTACTTGGCAGGTTAATACAGAGTACAGCTTCGTGGTGGTACCTGATTCTTGGTGTACTGATGTTGTTGATGGCACTTCAAACATGGGAAGTCTATAATTTTATTCCATCATCCTGCGTAATAACTAAAAACAAAAAGCGGGGATTTTTAGGAGCATTTTTAGCTGGTATTTTAGGTGGCTTTTTTTCATCTCCCTGTTCAACTCCTGTTCTTGTTGTTTTACTTTCAATAGTTGTAAAGGAGGGTAGCTTAGTTTTTGGAATAGGGCTTTTGCTTTTTTATTCAGTAGGGCATAGTGTCTTTGTTTTACTGGCAGGAACATCTGTTGGTTTTGTACAAAATTTAGTATTAAGTGATAAATATGGCACAATGAGTTGGGTATTAAAAATTATAATGGGTACAATTATAGTATTGATTGCGTTTTATATGTTCTATTTAGGATTATAAGGAGGATGCAAAATGCGGATTATCATCATTGGTGCAGTTGCTGCAGGGACATCCGCAGCAGCAAAGGCGAGAAGAAACAGCGAGGATGCTGAAATTGTTGTTTATGGGAAAGAAAGCTTAATATCATATGCTGGTTGTGGCATGCCCTATTTTATTGGCGGTGAAGTGGAAGATGCGGAAGAACTTTTTCCTCGTAAACCAGAATTTTTTAAGAGTAAATATAATGTGGACATTTTTACTTCGCATGAGGTGCTTTCTATAAATCCCAATAAAAAGACGGTTGAGGTTAAAAATCTTTCAACAGGGGAAGTATTTACCGATCTTTATGATAAGCTTGTTATTGCCACTGGGGCAAGAGCGGCAGTTCCCCCTATAAAAGGCAAAGATGGTGTGAATATTTTTACCTTGCGTAATATAGGTGATATGAATAAGATTAAAAATTATATTGATGAGAAACATCCTAAATCTGCGGCTATTGTAGGCACGGGTTTTATTGGTCTTGAGGTATGTGAGAATTTCAAGAAACTCGGAATAGAAGTCACGATGATTGAGAAGTTGCCACAGGTAACTCCGGGACTTGACAGTGATATGGCAGTACATGTGAAGGAACATATTGAGAGGAATGGGATTACTGTATTAACTGGTGCATCTATTAATGAATTTACAGAGGATAGCGTAATCTTAGAGGATGGGAAAGTTATTGGAGCGGATATAATCCTTCTTTCCACAGGAGTACGACCCAATACGGAGATTGCGTCAGCGGTCGGAATAGAGCTTGGAGTGGCTGGGGCAATTAAAGTCGATAAAAAAATGCAAACAAATTTAAAAGATATATATGCTTGCGGAGACTGTATTGAAGAATATCATGTAGTGACCGGGAAACCTGTGTATCGTCCACTTGGATCAACTGCTAACAAAACAGGGCGAATAGCGGGAGAAAATATTACAGGTGGAAACTTAGAATTCAGAGGAATACTGGGGACAGGGATATTCAAAATCTTTGAGATGACCGTTGCTCAAACCGGTCTATCTGAACATGAAGCTAAAGGACAAGGTTATGATGTAGTGGTGTGCCACAATATTAAATTTAATAAGCCAGATTATATGGGTGGTAAAGAAATGATAATTAAAGCCATTGCGGATAAATCAAATGGCAGACTTATAGGAGCTCAAATCGTAGGCTATGAGGGTGTAGATAAAAGAATTGACGTTTTTGCGACAGCTATTACCTTTAAAGCTAAAGCAGAAGATCTTTTTCATCTTGATCTTGCATATGCTCCGCCGTTTTCTATAGCAAAGGATCCTGTAATGTATACGGGGATGATCCTTGATAATGCGCTTAATAAAGACAGAATTCTTATAACGACACAAGAACTCGATGAACTGATAAGTTCTGGAAAAAAGTATACCTTGGTGGATGCAAGAGAAGCTTCGGAATATGAAAAAAGCAATATTGTGTCAGCAGAAAATATTCCCCTTGCAAAGCTTAGAACTGCGGCTGATGGTATGGATAAAGAAGCTTTAACAGTTGCCTATTGCAAGAGGGGTGTTACGAGTAATGCTGCACAAAACATACTGATTAATAAAGGAATAAAAAATGTATTAAATCTCTCTGGAGGATATACGCAGTATAGTAAAGCACATTTAGAATAAGGTTATAGGATAAAAACATAATAATATGTTTAGATATTTGTTTCAAGAATCTATAGCAATGAGTAGAAAGAACTACCTCCGTTTGATAATGTAGTGTGGATTTTGCCAGTCACACTAAAACAAAGGAGGTAGTTTTCTTTGTAATAAAGAAAAAGTTAGTTAAATTATTGCAAATATTAGATGTTAAATTTAGATAATTCTAGAATCAATTACATATCAAGTTGATGGCTTAAAACCTCTCAATCTTAAGGCGTTTGTTACTACGGATACAGAACTTAACGACATAGCTGCGGCAGCAAACATTGGATTCAAGAGAGGACCTCCTAAAGCATAAATCAAGCCGGTTGCTAAAGGGATGCCTGCTGTATTATAGGCAAACGCCCAGAAAAGATTTTGCTTAATATTTCTGATTGTCGCTTTACTAAGTTCAATTGTGGTAGAGACATCGTTTAAGTCATTTTTCATCAAAACGATATCCGCTGAATCCATGGCTATATCTGTTCCCGAACCAATTGCAATACCTACATGTGCTTGTGCAAGTGCTGGGGCATCATTGATACCGTCCCCAACCATAGCTACTATATGACCTTGATTTTGTAATTTTTTTACTTCATCTGCTTTATCTTTTGGAAGTACCTCTGCAAGTACGATGTCGATTCCCATGTCTTTTGCAATGGCTTCTGCGGTGGATTGATGATCACCTGAGATCATAGCTACTTTGATACCCATTTTATGTAAAGATTCGATAGCTTTTTTACTTGTTGGTTTAACAACATCTGCAATAGCAATAAAACCTGCATAATTATTATTTATTGCAACGTGTATGGGAGTTTTCCCTTGCGTTGCAATTTTTTCGTGAGCTTGTTGATCACATAATGCTATATTTTCTTTTAACATCATTTTTTCATTGCCTATAATTATGTTTGCTTTTTCAGCAAGATTAGCTTTTATACCGTATCCTGGAATATTTTCAAATTGTTTAATTGTTAAATACTCAAGACATTCTTCCTCGTTCCTGTGGATAATAGCTTCACCAAGTGGATGCTCGGAAGCTTTTTCTGCTGATGCCGCAAATTTTAGGACTTCGTTTTTGGTATAACCGTTAAAGGCTAGGATGTCTGTCACAATAGGTTTACCTTCTGTAATTGTTCCTGTTTTATCAAAGATAATAACATCAATCTTATGTGCTGTTTCCAAGGCTTCCCCACTTTTTATGAGGATTCCATTATCAGCACCTTTACCTGTTCCCACCATGAGGGCTGTTGGTGTAGCAAGACCTAATGCACATGGACATGCTATTACTAGAACAGATATAAAAATTTTCAGCGAAAAGTTAAAATCTCTTGTAATTATTAGCCAGGTAGACCCTGCAAGGAGTGCTGTTGCAATGACTATCGGGACAAAGTAGCTTGAAATAATATCTGCTAATTTAGCTATTGGTGCTTTTGTGTCCTGTGCATTTTCAACCAATGTAATAATTTTAGAGAGCACTGTATCGTTACCTGTTTTATCTGTATGAACTTTTAATAAGCCGTTTTTATTGATGCTGGCTCCTGCGACTTTTGAATCAATCGTTTTTTCAACTGGTAAGCTTTCACCCGTTAACATTGATTCATCAACATAACTATATCCTTCGATTACCGTTCCATCTACTGGAATATTTTCACCTGGTTTTATAAGTACGATATCGCCTTTTTCAACCTCTTCAATGGGTATAACAATTTCTTCATCACCATGAAGCACTGTTGCTTCTTTTGGTTGTAGAGCAATCAACTTTTTGATAGCTTCTGAGGTTTTACTTTTTGATCGTTGTTCCAAGGATTTTCCTAGCATAATAAGAGCAATAATAACACCTGCAGTTTCAAAGTAGAGCTCCATAACATAGCTTGTTGTTCCATTTATGATCATAAATGTTGCATATAGACTATATATAATTGCGGAACTTGTTCCAACAGCAATGAGTGAATCCATATTAGGATGACCGTTTAATAGTGTTCTAAAGCCTACGGTGTAGAATTTATAACCTGCAATTATAATTGGAATTAAAAGAATAATTTGTATGAAGGCAAAATTTAGTGGTTCTGATTCAGGATTAATAGTAATAGGGATAGGTAATCCGAGCATATGTGCCATTGCGATATATAGAAGTGGTATACTAAAACCAACAGCTACTTTAAATTTTAACCACATAATTTTGGTTTTTTTGTTTTCTGGATTTTTTTGTTTATTTGCGATTATGTTTTTTTCGATATTCATTGGTATATATCCAGCTTTGATAATGGATTGCTTAATTTCAGAAAGTCTCACTCGTTCGGTGTCGTATTTAACAAGTGCCTTTTCGGTAAGGAAGTTAACACTTACACGGCTTACTCCATCTAGTTTGCCAATGCTACGTTCAACAGCTTGAGCACATGATGAGCAAGTCATTCCTTCAATGGGGATTGTTACTTTTTTTTCAATGACAATTTCTTTTGGAGCATATCCTGCCTTTTTAATTCTGTTAACAATATCTTCTTTAGTTACTTTTTCATCATCGTATTGAATAGTTAACTTATTGGTTGTTAAGTTTACAATTGAATTTTCTACACCTTCAATTTTTTTTGTAGCTTTTTCAACTGTTGCAGAGCATGATGAACATGTCATGCCATTGATGATAAAAGTTTTTTTAACTAGCATAAAATAATCTCCTTTTACTTGTTATAAAAGATAAATAGTTATTTTTTATAAGTAGTTTGAAACTTGCTTTAACTGTCAAATATATGTTATAATGACTAATGTTGATTTAAGTACATTTTTTTCTCGAAAGTAAGAGTGGGCGAAACCCACTCTTTGTCTCTTTTAATAGAATGTGTTTCTTAAAAAGTAATATTACACAATAAGAAAAATATTATTCAAATCATCGTAAATCTTGTTGGTTTTTGTAACTAGTGTAAAGTAGGAGTGGTCAATAGACAAAAAAATAATGTAAGGAGGGATATTATTGCAAAAGGAAAAGGTTCAAGATATTATTTTTGATTTAGTGCAATCCTCTATTGAAGAAAATGATGTAGAATTGGTAGATGTAGAATTTATCAAAGAAGGTGTTAGTTGGTATTTACGTGTATATATTGATAAAGATGATGGTGTTGATTTAGAAGTTTGCCAAAAAATAAGTAAAATTGTGTCTGATATTTTGGATAAAAAAGATCCTATAGTTCAACCATATTTTTTGGAAGTATCTTCGCCCGGTGTAGGTAGAGTTCTTAAAAGAGAAAAAGATTTCAAAAAGTTTTTTGGTCATAGTGTAGTTGTAAAGACATATACACTTTATGAAGGGAAAAAGGAGCATCGTGGGAAATTAGGTGTTGTTGATAGTTCTGGTATGGAGTTAATTGAAGATGGTGATAAAAAGTTAAATATTCCACAAGATATAATTGCCTTGGTGAAACTTGATTGGGAAGAATAAGGAGGAGAAAAAGTTAAAATGAATCTGGAGCTTATTGAAGCACTCCACGAGTTGGAGAAAGAAAAGGGAATAGAAGCTAGAATACTTATTGAAGCAATAGAGGCGGCACTTATTTCTGCATATAAAAAGAATTTTGGAACACAGCAAAATGCAAACATTGACTTTGACAAGGAAACAGGCGTAATAAAGGTGTTCGCTCGAAAAACTATTGTTGAGAAAGTTAATGATGATTTGGCTGAAATGAGTTTAAGTGAGGCAAGAAAGTTAGATCCTCGTTATGAAATTGATGATATAGTAGAAGTAGAGGTTACACCAAAAAAATTCGGACGTATTGCGGCACAAACAGCTAAACAGGTTGTTGTTCAGAGAATACGTGAAGCGGAAAGAGATAATATATTTGATGAATATTCTAATCGAGAAGGGGATATTGTTACAGGAATTGTACAAAGACATGAAAACAGGAATGTTCTTATAGAGCTTGGCAAAACAGAAGCAGTTTTAGGTCCGAATGAGCAAATGTCGGGTGAAAAATATGTACATGGTGATAGGATGAAGACGTATATTGTTGAAGTTAAGAAAACTTCAAAAGGTCCTCAAATTCTTGTTTCAAGAACTCATCCCAATTTATTAAAGCGTCTTTTGGAATTGGAAGTACCTGAAATTTATGATGGTACAGTGGAAATAAAGTCTGTTTCTAGAGAGGCGGGGTTTCGCTCAAAGGTTGCAGTACATTCTAAGATAGAAAATGTTGATTCGGTTGGTTCTTGTGTTGGTACGAAGGGGATGCGTGTTCAGTCTATTGTACAAGAACTAAAAGGGGAAAAAATTGACATTGTTAAATGGAGTTCTGATCCTGCTAAGTACATTGCTAATTCGCTTAGTCCTGCCAAAGTTATATCAGTGGAAATTAGTTCAGACGAAAAAGTTGCTCAAGTGGTGGTTCCTGATTATCAATTATCATTAGCCATTGGTAAAGAAGGGCAAAATGCTCGACTTGCTGCAAAATTAACTGGATGGAAGATTGATATAAAAAATGAAACTCAGTTAAAAGATAATAACATAGAAAAAGAAAGTGAAGAGGACGAAGAAGAGGGATAAGGAAGGGATTTCCATGAAGGTTAAGAAAATACCGATGAGAATGTGCGTAGGTTGTATGGAAATGAAGACTAAAAAAGAATTAATACGTATTGTACGCACGTCTGAGAATGAGGTTATACTTGATTCAACGGGGAAAAAGCCAGGTCGTGGTGTTTATATTTGTGCTAATAAGGATTGCCTTAACAAAGCGTTAAAAGGGAATAAGTTAGAGAAGGGTTTACAACAAGCTATCTCTGGAGAAATTATTGAACGACTTAAGGTAGGGTTAGATCATGGAAGTGAGTGACAAGGTTAAAACGCTTTTAGGATTTGCTAAGAAAAGCGGAAATTTGTTTAGTGGTGAAAAAGCGGTAGAAGGTTGTATTAAAAGAAATAAAGCCTATCTTATTTTAATAGCTGATGACTTTTCGGAAAAAAGAAAGTATTATTATGTTAAGTGGTTTGAAGATAAAGGTATACCTTTTTTAAAAATAGGTTCAAAAGCAGAGTGTGGATACATGCTTGGGTCATCTCCTCGTAATCTTATTGCCATTACTGATAGGCAGATAGCAGAGACTATCCTTAGATATTTAACTTAGAATATGGGGTTGTTGACCCAAAAAAACTAGCGGAGGTGGTTGGATGGCGACAGTACGTGTGCATGAATTAGCAAAAGAAATGAACATGTCAAGTAAAATCTTATTGGATAAGCTTAAGGAATTAGGATTAAATGTAAAAAACCATATGAGTACAATTCCTAGTGATGAAGTAAATAGGATTAAATCAATGGTGGTGGCTCTTAATAAAAACAATAAAGCGTCCAATGATAAACAAGTTGTACAAAATAATAATAAAAAAGTATTAGATAATAATAATAAAAATCTTGAAAAAAAGCAAAACATAAAGGGGCAAGGCATGAAAGAAAAGGAAAGTCAGCAAAAGTTAGTAAACAATAATAGGGATAATAGACAGAATACTAATATGACCAAAGACATAGTGGTTCCCAAAAATCAAGACGATGAAAACGATTTACTTAAAAAGGCAGAAAATGCTGTTGGAGATAGAGCTTTTGAGCGTGGGGGAAAACAAAAGACACAAAAAGCTAGTCGCTTTGATGAAAAAAAATCGAATTTCAAAAAGAAAACACGTTATGGAAAAGATAAAAAACGAAAATATCAGCAAAAAGAAGTTGCACCTGTTGTAGTGAAGCAGATAACTTTAGAAGGTGCTCTTACTGTGCAAGAATTTGCTCGTTTATTAAATAAAAAATCTGCAGATGTTATTAAGAAGCTGATGTCAATGGGAGTATTGGCTACAATTAATCAGGAAATTGATGTGGATACCCTCGTTTTGTTGGGGAATGAGTTTGGAACTACGGTGGAATCTAAAGCAACTAAGGAAGAAATGTTTTTTGCTGATGATCAAGATAAACCGGAACAATTAGAAGATCGTCCTCCTGTTGTTACGATAATGGGACATGTTGATCACGGAAAAACATCACTTTTAGATGTAATTAGACATACTAACGTTATGGCTTCGGAGGCTGGTGGAATCACACAACATATTGGTGCTTATCAGGTTGAAGTAAAAGGTAAAAAAATCACCTTTCTTGATACACCAGGGCATGAGGCATTTACAGCAATGCGGGCAAGAGGTGCTAAAGCAACGGATATTGCAATTCTTGTTGTTGCTGCTGATGATGGTGTAATGCCTCAAACTATAGAAGCAATTAACCATTCTCAGGCTGCTGGAGTAC
>JAQUGH010000185.1 GCA_028684195.1 Clostridia bacterium
AGTTAAAAATCTTTTTTAGTCCTTGAGGCTTTACTATTCTACCGAAGGCATCATAACCATACGATTGTTCTTTTCTTCCTCTTTCATCCACCAGAAAAGTGGGACTTCCCAGTTCATCTTGTAGGTAATAGAATCGTTTCTGTTTACCTTTCTTTTTGAAGAATTCAGCTACAGTAGCGTCATTAGACCACTCTGTTATATCAGTCTTCCAGGTGTCGATACTGATTACATCAAGACCGTAGGTATATCTTTGAGTAGTATTGTTTTTTCCATAAACCAGAAGCACATTATTCAGTGGACTGGTTATGTCATTGATATAGTTGTATTCTTTCTTTAGCTCTATTTTCCCTTTTAATTCTTCGCAGAGAGCGGAATATTCCTCTTTTAGTTCTTCGCTTATTGCTTCATTGTCAAATAGACTAAATCCTCCAAACAAGGAGATTTTTTTGTTTCCAAACCAGTGGTTTTTCGGTCGTGATTGTTTTTTAAGTGAAATCTGCTGTTTTACTCTTCTTCCCTCGCCGTCATAAGTAAAGCTTGTTTCAATCCCAATCCTGTTAACTGCTGAAGTTAACCTGTTGGTGGAATCAAAGACATATTCGACAATAGTCTTGTTACCGCTATCTATTTTTACGAGGTTTCCTCTTTCATCGTATTCCATTTCTACAGGTTTAGTAGTGATATGCCCGGCAATTATTTCACCTTTTCCTAGGATTTTAACGAGTCTGTTTTCTTGGTTATAGCTGTAGTCGGTTGCTTTCATATATTTGAAAATGACATTCTCTTTTCTGATTCTGTTTCCTGTAGTATCGTAAAAGTATTTTTCCGATGTATTTTTAGAGCTTTTGACCTCAATAAGTTGATTTAAAGCATCATATTTGTAATCTGTTTGATCCGATTTTTTGTATGAAAAATGCCCGAATGATGTCTTGTAAGTATGCTTTATTTTTGTTTTATTACCTGCGGTATCGTATGAGTATTGGTATTGGTTGATAGTTTTACCCCTGTTGTCAATATCCTGCATTTCCCTAAGTCTGGATAATTTGTCGTAGCTATAGACTGTCTTAAAACCGTTGGGAAGAAGCTCTTCCAAGACATTGCCGACCTGGTCATATGTATAGCCGGTCACCTTATTTTCTGCATCTTTAACCTTTATTAATTGTCCCCTTAGGTCATATTCATAGCTTACCAGACTTCCGTCGGGGTACTTGATAGAGTTCTTTTCTCCGTTGGGGCTCCAAGAGTATTGGGTTATCCTATCCTCATAATCCTTTACTTTTTTTATTCTGCCTAGTGAATCAAGATCATAAACATTTACTCCCAACCAATCCTTCCTGGATATTACTTGGTCAAGAAGGTTATAGCTGTATTCTACCTGACGTCCATCCTGGTACGTTGTTTTAGTCAAATTGTTGACCGCATCGTATTCGTACCTTGTCGTGTTTTCATCACTGTCTGTCTCGGAAAGGATGTTTCCAGCTTCATCATAGGAATATACAGTAATGTTGCCGGTAGGCGTAGCTTCTTCTAAAAGAAGTCCTCTTCGGTCATATTTATATTTAGTAACAAGCTCGGTTAATCCAGTTTGGTATGTTAAACCAGATTTTTTATTCATCCTGTCTATAGTGGATTGAGTTACACCCCTGTACTTATGAACTTCGACGAGATTTCCCACAGAATCATAGACATATTCTGTTTTCCCACCCTCAGCATCGATGACCTCGTTAAGACGGTCAAGTTCATCATAGCTATAACTGGTTTTTCTTCCATTTTCGTCAATGACTGCGGATACTTGCCCTGTGGAAGTGTATGTGATTGTTTTTACACCGCCCAAGGCATTTTTGGTTTCTACAAGTCTGTCTCTATTGTCGTAAGTATATTCGGTGGTATTGCCCTTGCCATCTGTATATTTACTTAAATTGCCATTAGGGTCATACTTCAAAATTTCTTCTGTACCATCTGCCTTAACAACATGGGTGACTTTACCACTAGAATTGTACTCATACCTAGTCATAGCATCTCTGGCATCGGTTACTGTTTCCACAAAACCAAGATTGTTGTAGGTATAAGTGGTGGTATTACCCTCGGAATTAGTGAGACTGACCAGTTCACCGGCTTCGTTATATGAATATTGGGTGGTTCCGTTTAAGGCATCTAATACCTTTTGAAGCTGACCATCAAATCTATATTGATATTTAGTTACAGCTTGCCTAGCGTTAATCTTTTCTACTAGCCTGTCTAAGGCATCATATTCAAAAAGTGTTTTTCCCCCTCGAGGATCAACCAATTTCACCACATTATCATTGCTATCATAGTCAAAACAAGTATTATCTCCTTCAGCACCGATAATGGATTCTAACTGATTGGCATCATTATACTTGTATTTAATGATACTACCGTCAGGTTTGGTGATTTGGGAGATATTCCACATACAGTCATAATCGTATTTAGTAACTTTACCGGCAGTATCAATTTTTTCAACCAATTTTTCTATACTGTTGTACTTATATTTGGTCGTTCTACCTTCTTCGTCGGTTTCCTCTACCAAAAGCCCTCTCCCATCATAGAGTGCACCACTAGTAGTTCCATCAGGATAGGTAACTTTTTTAACTTTTCCAGCAGGGGTATATTCATATTCAATAGTATTTCCTCTAGGATTTACTACGTTAACAACCCTATTTAAAGCATCATATCCATAGCTTGTGACATTACCTTCGGGATCGGTAAGTATAACAGGGTTTCCTTTTAGATCATACTGGATTGTGGAATAAGCACCGTTCGAAAGAATTATTTTTTTAGGCAGGTTTTGATCGTTGTATTCCATCCCTACACTTCTGCCCAGGGGATCTACAGCAGAAATCATGTTGCCGCCATTGTCGTAATTATATGTGTAGGAGTTTCCGTCTGGATTGGTCATTGAAGTAACGTTATTTTGTTCGTCATAAGTGTAATCAGTTTCCTGTCCCAAAGGATCAGTTTCTTTGGTAATGTTGCCCTTCTCATCATAAGCATATGTGAAGGTGTTTCCATTCTTATCAATATAGGAGGTTACCTGGCTCAATTCATTAAATACATATTTTTCAGAACCGTTGATATATGTTTTTTCAGTGATTCTATAATCAGAATCACGTTTATATAAGATTTGGACGCCATTTCTATCGGTAAAAGTAGTTGTCATGTTTTCGTCATCGTATTCGTAATACATTCTTGTTTCATCGGCATTTGCCTGTTCAATGACCCTGCCTTCGTTATCATAAATGTTAGTTATTTTGCTATATCCTGAAGAATCAACTATTTGGGTAAGCCTGTTCTCGTCATCATATGCATAGGTAGAGGTATTTCCTTCAACATCCTTGCAGGCGGCGAGAAGGTTTTCTGTATAGGTATATTCTACAAATCGACCGGTAGAATCAGTTACTCTTTTTATTAAACTATCATCATAAGTGAATTCAAAATAGCCACACTCATTCTCAATTTTAACCAACTTTCCATCCTGATGGGTTAGCTCTGTGCGATTTTCTTGCAAATCTTCAACTGTACTTAAAGCTCCGTCAGGAGTGAAACGATAGACAGTTCCGTCTACTAGGAGTGCACTCGAAAAGGTAGTATATTCTACCCAATAAATGCTTGTGAATTATTTTGCGAATGTTGTTTTACATTTACTGGGCATTTACTTCTTAATTTTTGTGTTTTTCTGTAATATTTGC
>JAQUGH010000186.1 GCA_028684195.1 Clostridia bacterium
TATCATGAAAAATGTTAAAGTAGTCGGTGATACATTTAGATTAATGGCTCAACAAGAACTGGTATATAGAGGAATAGATGACCAATGTACATATCAAGATGCGCTTGATGATATATTTCAAACTTCAATTATTATTGGAGAACGTGGTAGAATAGAGAAAGAGACTTTTGATTTATTGCAGACAGGCATTAGAACGATTAAAGATTATATTTTCTCTAAGAATTTTATATTAGAAGGTGCGGTGAACTGTGCTGCCAAGGCTGCGTATTTATCTTTACTGATAAAGTATGAGATGTCTGAAGTTGAAAGATTTGAGAAAAGTATAGATTTGAGAAATTTTAAAATTGAGATACCAGAATATAAAAAGTTTAAATCAATAATAAAATTTGATCCAGAAGCATACTTTTATTGGTATAAAAGTTTTGAGATTCTTGGACAACAGTTTGCAGATGCAACGGCCTAGATAATAAGATAAAAGCAAGTTTACTTTGTTAAATATTTTGTTAACTTCCAGTGAAAAATGTGACTAAATAAAAAAACAATGAGATAAAGCCCGTATTTTCGCGGATGTGCTTGCGAAAATACGGGCATCATGTTATATTATATTTAGTCACATATGTTACTAAAAAAAGGAGTGGAAAAATGTACCTTGATTTTCTAGTTAAAATACCTGAAGTTAAAGGCAAAATAACATACAGAAAAGGGAATGACGCATGCTATGTTTACTATGAATACGATAGAATTTACGATCCACAACGGAAATACACAAATGTAAAGAGAACAATGATAGGAAAACAGTCTAAAGCTGATTCTCATATGATGCAACCAAATCAGAATTATTTGAAATATTTTCCGGAGATAGAACTTCCAGAAGAAAAAGACAGATCGCTAAGAAGCGGTTGTTTACGTGTCGGAACACATATCGTTCTACAAAAACTCATTCGAACCAGTGGAATACCAGAGATACTTAGTGAGTATTTCAATCAAAAAGATATGGGATTATTTTTGGACTTGGCAGCTTATTCTATTATTACCGAAAGTAATGTAGCCCAATACTATCCTGACTATGCATACAATCATGGTTTGTTCACTCAGGATATGAAGATTTATAGTGATTCGAAAGTGTCGGATTTTTTTAGAAGCATAACAGATGACCAGAGTGTTGGGTTTTTGAATTCATGGAATGAATCAAAAGACCACAGAGAAAAAATATATTTATCCTATGATTCGACGAACAAGAATTGTCAGGCTGGTGATATAGAAATGCTTGAATATGGCCATGCCAAAGTGGATCAAGGTTTACCGATTTTCAATTATTCAATAGCCTATGATACCAGAAACAAGGAACCCCTGTTTTATGAAGCATATCCTGGAAGCATAAATGATGTTTCCCAGCTGCAGTTCATGATAGATAAAGCAAATGGATATGGGTATAAAAAGATAGGTTTTATACTTGACCGTGGCTACTTCAGCAAAGGAAGCGTTGAATATATGGACCGTTATGGTTACAGTTTTGTAATCATGGTCAAGGGGATGGCCACCCTAGTAAATCATCTTGTTCTTGAGCATAAGGGAAGTTTTGAAAGCACGCGAATACACAACATAAGCGACTACAGAGTTTATGGTATTACTGTAAAAAGAAAACTATATGTTACGGATGAAAAAGAAAGATATTTTCATATATATCATAGTATTGAGAAAGAGAGCGCCGAGCGCAATCTATTGGAGAATCGTATTGATGATATGACGAAATTCATGAAACATCATGAAAATGAAATACGAGAATTCGGGGCAGGCTTTGAGAAATACTTTGAACTTTATTATGACGAAGAGAAGAAGACTTTCCTGTTCCCGATAGAGAAAGCCAGTGTGATAGAGAATGAGATAGATCTGTGTGGATATTTCTGTATTATTACATCGGAAAAAATGACTGCCAAAGAAGCTATTGATTTATACAAAAGCCGCGATGTCTCTGAAAAATTATTCCGTGGAGATAAGTCGTATCTGGGGAATAAGAGCCTTCGTGTATACTCGGATGAATCTGCATCTGCAAAAATATTTATTGAATTTATTGCACTTATCATTAGAAATAGAATATATACAAGCCTCAAAGAAGAAATGAAAAATTTGAACAAAAGACCAAACTACATGACGGTACCTGTAGCAATAAAGGAACTGGAGAAGATAGAGATGGTAAGGCAGTTGGACAATATATATAGACTTGACCATGCAATTACAGCAGCACAGAAAACAATACTTAAAGCATTTGGAATAGATGCTGCGTACATAAAATACAAGGCCGATGAAATAAGCGAAGCACTTGGGAAGGTTGGAACTCAAAAAAAGAAAGGAAGTTAGTAAAATGGCAAGAACAATTGAATTAGAGGCACTGGAACAAAGAGTTGAAAAGGCACAGATGAATGTAATCAAGACGAAGCAGAAATATAATACGGCGGTTGCAACACTGAAAAATCTGATGGATAAACGCGATGCATTGAAACGTGATGAACTAATCACGGCTATCATGAAAAGTGATAAGTCGTATGAACAGATACTTCAGTTTATAAAAGCTGATCAAGTGAATGAATGAATGAGATATCAGAAAAACTCCTGCCAAATTTCCTGTATCAGAAGTTTTAGTCACATAATCTCTGGAAGTTAACATGACTACTTACTGCTTGAAGATTCTTTGAAATGTGCTCTTTATTATCATATTAGGAGTAAACTAGGTGATGGTTGGCTCAAAGCAAATAGACTTAGGGTAATTTCAGAATACCATTTAAATGATGAGTATAGAGCTGATCTTGCAATAGTCAAACTTGTAAAAAAAGAAGATAGAAAAGGAAAACACTTATCAACTTGTATTGAATCAATCCTGTCAATTATTGAGTTAAAGCACAAAGGTGCCCAAGCAATTAACCCGTTTTATGAAGACCGAAATAAGCTTTATAGTTACTCAAAACAATATCCGAACGCACAACTGTATGCTGGATTTATACATGAAGAGTACTATAATGTGAATAATTCTAGTTGGTTTGATGGGAGACAGACAAGTAATTGGGCAAAAGGAAGAGTTTGTGAATTATTAGGGTACTGGAGTGAAGATGATGAAGCTTTGTTTTAGTTTGCTAATTATTTAGCAAGCTCACTTTGTTCGCAACAGTACCGATTACCGCCCGATATTTGTCGAATGATGTCTAATTAGGTTCAAGAGAGAATGCTATTTCGCAAAAGGTTTCAGTATCGCCCGAATTTTCATATAAATCAAAAAGATATTTCCAATATTTAAAGCCCTTTGGATAGTATCATAACATGATATAGAGGAAATAAACGAAAGTTACTTCGGAATATGTCCATATTGGGGCGGATTACCGAAACGAGTTTCGGTAATCCTGAACGTTAGTCGCAATATTCCTATTTGGGGAACCTGTAATCATAGTTATTTAAATTATGGATATTTAAGCCCCAAAAGCCACTTTTATTATGTCTAGGTAATATGCAAGCTTCGATTGTCCAGACAGTGGTGAATGTCCTGATGTGGTAGGTAAAGGAAACTGCCAAAGAATAATAAAGAGTATCATTGAAGTATTGCCAAAAGCGAGTGCCTCAAAAGGGGATAGGTGAGTTCAACGGTGGTAGGATTTTGGGAAGGGCTAAAGTTAGCCGCGCCACATTTCCCGACCCAAGTC
>JAQUGH010000187.1 GCA_028684195.1 Clostridia bacterium
TGCCCTTTGGATTGTAGCTTACATTCAGAAAAGAGGTTAAATGCTAAGCAACAGAAAAAGGAATACCACAAGCAGTGTGAGGCGCATGCGCATGGAGCAAAACGTGGAAAAGAATGCAATATTGATAAAATCACCCAAGCACTTCAAATGATTAAAAGAGCCGTAAAACATGGATTCAAAGCCAAATATGTGTTAGCAGACAGTTGGTTTGGCAGTAAGGGAGTTATTCAATCCATTAGACAAATTAAAAATAATGCAATGCACATTATTTGTGGTATTCGTAAAGATAGAAGATTGTACAATTACAAAAACAAGGAGTTGAACGCGCAAAAGCTTTTATCCATATTAAAAAAGGAAAAGAAAGAAAAGCGTTGTCGTAAACGTAATACACGTTATTATGAAGTAATTGTTGACTACGAAGGAATTGGTTCAGTTAAACTCTATTTTTGCCGTTTTCCTTATCAAAAAAAGTGGCGATTGTTTCTTTCTACAGATACTTCTTTATCCTTTTTATCTATGCTAGAGATATATTCTATTAGATGGTCAATTGAAGTTTTTTTCAAAGAATGCAAACAACAATTGAATTTAGGTAAATGTAAATCTAGAAGCTTTGATGCCCAAATTGCTCATGTTACCACGTGCTACATACTTTACATATTTCTCACTTATTTTCGTAGAGTTAATGCTTACGAATCATTAGGAGGACTTTTTGAATGTATTAAAGATGAATTAATAGAAAAAAATGTGGCACAAAGGTTGTGGGAACTATTTGATGAATTGCTGCAAGTTGTGATTACGTCTATATCAGAATCTGGTGTTACTGATATCAAGGAATTTAAAAATTCACCAGGTTATCAATACTTGAAAAAGTTGTTTGAAGAATCTTTTTTGGGAAATCAACTAATGCAACTTAATAATGTTGCTTAAATGCCATAAATGGAATCATTCATAAGGTCAGTTTAATCAAGACTTTAGATAAATATTATATCTGAAAAGTACTGAATTTTAGGGGTGCGAAACTCAAGCAATATATTATCGCCTTAACAAATTTATATGGACAGGTTCCTGCTGAGGTAGTTGTAGATATTTACAATAGCCAAAATGAGGATCAGATTGGCATTGATGATGTTGAGGTGTATTTTGATGAAGACTTAAGCAATACTAATTATGTTTTGAAAGTGCCGATAATATCCAATCCCACCCAGTAATAGATTTCACTACGTTTTTATTATTCACAAGATGAACAAGAGCTTCACACAAATTATCTGTAACTGTACTCAATGTTTTAAATAATTTGTTTTTGAAAAATTTTTCACGAATTTCTTCCCAGATCATTTCAATAGGATTAAGTTCAGGAGTATATGGCAACAAGGGAAAAATTTCTATGTTCTCTGGAACAATAAGACCTTTTGAATTGGTGTGCCAAGCTGCATTATCAGCAATCATCAAAATATAGTCATTTGGATATTGCTTTGATACTTCTGCAAGGAATAGATTCATACAATATGTATTACATTTTGGAAGAACAAGAGCAACTATATCACCATCAAGTGGTGAAACAGCACCATAAGCATATGTATATTCTCTAATTCTATGGTAAGGAACAGTAGGTCTTATGTTATCTCCACACCAACAGCTTTTTGGTTTGTTTATACGTCCAAAGCCTGCTTCATCTTGGAACATTAAACTAAATCTTTTATTTGCATCTATGCAAAAATTTTCCAGCTCAACTATCCTTCCAAACATTTTTTTATAAGCCTCTATGGCTTCGTCATTTGCTTTTTTAGGATGTTTACTTCTTGGCATTACTTTTCTCCAACCATTGCGATGTAGTAAATCATAAACAGTTGATTTCGAAACATTTTTGTTAAGTGTATTTGTATAGGCTGTTATAATTTCACTTATTTCTAATATTTCTCCTGCCAAGGCTTGTTTTTTAAATGGTTCTAAAAACTCTTTTTCTTCTTCTGGTGTCATATTTCTATGATTACCACCGTATTTCTTTATCTTTACATCTTCTAATCCAAATCTATTATATAAACTTATTACATGACTTACTTTTTGATAAAGATAGTTCGGTTATCCTTGATATTTGCTCTATTGTTAATCCTTGTATCACTCTTAATTTTAAACATAATAATCTATTATGTTCTTTCGGGTTATGAGTTTTCTTATATGCTTTTTTTATTTCTGCTTTTTGTTCTTCTGTATATATTTTTTGAGGTCTTCCTTGCGTTTTCATAATATAAACACTCCCAACGTGTATGATATTAATTTAATTATACCATATTTGAGAGTAATTATTAATAATTTTATGGCAATATTAATAAATAATTAGTATGAGTTAGAGAATGAGTCCAAAGAATTGCTTAGAATAGTTTATGATAAATATGGATATAGTGCTAGAACATTTGATAAATTTTTAAAAATTGCAAGGACTTTTGCAGATATAGATGGATCGTCTAAAATTAAAAAAAAGATATTGCAAGTGTATTGTTATCAAGAGATTTAGATAAAGAAGAAAAGAGAATGCACATTGTTTAAAACAAAGGAGATATACTTGTGTTATATTGGATTTGGTTGACACAGATAAATTGACTAGAACCTAAGAGACGTAGAATATTATTAGAAAGATTCAATACTCCTAAAAACATTTATAGAGCGAACTTAGGAGATTTTCTGAAATGTGATGGTATAGGACGTAAAACAGCATGGGTGTTGCTATTGTACGGCTAGAAGATGTAGTCAGTATGGCAAGAGGGTTACTGATGATGCTGCGACTTACTTAGCAAAACAAAATATATGTGTAATTAGTGGAATGGCTAAAGGGATTGATGGTTACGCACATACTGCTTGTATAAAATCATGTGGTTATACAATAGCCATATTAGCAAATGGATTAGATATATCCTGAGTAATGTGTACCCTGATTGCATGAATGCTGTTTACTGAAGCTAAAATAAAAAAGCCTGACTGTGGGGTTTTTATAAACAAATGACAAATATATGGAATATGTGGTATAATTATGTCTATGATTACTAGAAATAAGGGAGTGTACTTATGAAAATGGTCTATTTTATAGAAATTCAAATAAACATTTATAGTTAAATATCGTAATATTATAATAAAACAAAAAAGACAAACGTAAAGATTATAGAAGGATTACATAGAGATTATAGAGGGAGGTTGATGTTAGAAATAACAATAAAACAATTAGTGAATTACCATAAAAAAATTCAAAGAAAGATATGGGAGGGGGATTTTTAATGAAAAAGGCAGTGCTTATATTTTTGGCTGTGTCATTGCTGATAATTCCGTTGGGAGCAATGGCAAAAATTGATTTACCTGGGTATGAGGATGCAGAAATAATTGATCCTATAGCAAATTATACCATTAGATTTTTGCATTATGATGGAAGTGGAGGATATGGCACATTTGATATATATCCAGCATTTGAGTGCAACACAGATGAGGCTATTAGAGCTACATTGATAGATATACATACTACAAATCAAACGGAAATATATGCTATAACCCATATTAATGGTATTCCAATAGAAAATACTCCTTATGCAGAATTTGGAGGGAGAATTAAGCATAAAGGAAGTCCGGATAATCCTGTTGTTTCTATCACAATACCGTTACATGATGAAGTATA
>JAQUGH010000188.1 GCA_028684195.1 Clostridia bacterium
CTCCACAAATACGTATATCATTTAACGGAAACATTTCCCGATGTCCCTCGATATTAAGGTGATGACTAAATCTAAGTTATCGCTTAACTTACTGAGTCTAAGCGAGCCGGGTCATGTTTTTCTTAGATCGAAGATGTGGCATACTTACTAACAAATATTCTGCCCTCGCTGAAACCGCTTATCCGCGCCCTCGCGGCAATGCAATGTTATCTGAAGTGGCGATGAATTGCCTCAAGCATTCTTATTAATCAATTTTTCGTATTATATTTATAGTTTCTTTGAATCCATTTTACTACAGTGAATATCGCCATTTTAATAAATATTTTGTGGTTACAAACCCTAATACACCTAATACTACAAAACCTATAATGATACCAACACAAAGAGAGATTGTGGATTTCACTACAGCATTAACACTCCAAATAATTAAAAAAGCAACTATAGCTAGAAAGCCTCCCAATATAATTATTGAGATGATACTAAATAAAGTTAATGGCACTTGTTCTAAAGCCATCTCAGTAATGGAGTTGCCATGATTATTAACTTTATTCATACTCAGGGATGCAAAAGCTAATGATAGCACCAATCCGACTGCTAAACCAACGAAAGTATAGACAACTGATATTATAGTTGATATTCCTTGCAGGCCGAAGATAAAAACCATTAAACCTACTATTCCTGTTCCAATAAATGCTAATGGCAAATAGGCTAAAAATTTTCCCAAAGCTAGTTGTATCGGAGATATAGCTGACATCCATAATAAACCTAAGCGGTTTGTTTCCGCCTGATAAGCGGTGGCAATCAACTCCCCAAAACAAAAATACCAGATTACAAATACTAAAATCAAAGGAGATATAAAAGCAGCAACAAAAGGGCTCAAACCATATATAAGCAAAATAAGTGAAAGGATAGCCCAAACTATAATCCGAAAAATTGTCAAAGGGTTCCGCCATAGGAATAACCATTCTTTAACTATCACGGCTTTAACAGGTGCCGATAAATGTAACACTGAAAGTAGTGATAATATTCCACGTGCTTGATTTTTCCCTAACCTCCGGCCAGCTTGCGCTTCTTGTATCCAAACAGCCTGCTCCCATAAACGTGCTAGTTTTACTAAAACAATATAAACTAGTAAACCCGATGAAAATAAGAGAGGCAACCACCAAACCATGGGCTGAAACACAGACGAATTTATCCAGAACAAGTCAATCACTGTTGCTCCTTTTACCATGTTTACTGTAGCCCACACAACTCCGACAATCCCAATAATGTGAAAAGCAGTTGCCGTGATTAGACCTAGCCCACTCATCCATCCAACATACCTTTTCACAAGAATAACTGTTAATACAGCTAACATACCACCAAAAAATGGAACAGCAAATAACATACCCACAAGCTGAAGCTGTAGTTCTGGAAACCATAAATGTGCTAGAACCACAGCAATTATTGTAGGGCTTTGGAGAGTTGGACGTAAACTAGAGAAATAAGTGATAACTACAGTTGACAAAATCACACTTTTTGAATTCACAGCTAAAAATTGATTAATCCGTGCTCTAAACCCAAACAGCATCTTTTCAGATGTGATATAGCTATTACCTAAGGTTAACAGAAAGTTCATAAACACCAAGAATCCTAAAATATCTGGTGTTTCCAAGCTTATTCCAAAATTTATAAAAGTTTTGCGTACACCAATAACTAGCATCGTGAAAACTACCAGTTCAAACAATATTAGCCATAAACCAGAGCGCCCAAAGCGTAGATGTTGATTCCATATCTCTTTTATTCTAATTCCAATCAATGTCTGCCAGCCCATTATCCAATACGCCCCTTTGCTTCCATCCGAGTACTGGTAAGCTTTAAAAATATAGGTTCCAGCCCACCTTTTACACCATGGGAATCACAAAGTTCCTTGACCGTACCCAATGCTATTAATTGTCCTTTATGTAATATACCTACTCTATCACATAGTTTTTCAGCCACATCCATTACATGAGTTGATAGAAACACGGTTTTTCCGTTATTTCTAAGCTTTATTAACATTTCTTTTATTTCTGCTAAAGTTAGTGCGTCAAAGGCATTTGTAAGCTCGTCAACAATAACAATTTCCGGATCAGAAAGAAGAGCTAAAGCTACGGATACCTTTCGCTGCATCCCCATTGAATAGTTTACTATCATCTCGTCAGCCCAGTCTTGAAGACCGAGGCTGGACAAACTCTCCTCTATTCGCGCCTTTGTTATATCCTCTGGGATACTGTTGTAAAGGCTACCTGCTATCAACAAGTGTTCCCTTGCTGTTAATCGTTCATAAAGTAAGGGTGTGTCAGGAATATACCCTATTTTTCGGCGAAGAGTCGTACCTGGTTTCCATAAATTCTCCCCGCCAACCAATATATTTCCTGCCGTAGGTCTAAGAAGTCCTGTAATCATTTTAATAGTTGTAGTTTTTCCTGCCCCGTTGGCTCCTAAAAAACCGAAAATCTCACCAGGAAACACTTTTACAGAAAGATTCTGGACAGATGGATAATCCTTATAGTACATGGTTAGATTCTTCAGTTCCAAATTGGGGAGTATATCCGTATTAATAGTTCCAGAATTAATGGTTGTTCCATATGAAATTATATCTTCTACTTCTGTAATACTATTGCTACCCAGTAAATCATTATCACCTTGCTCCCGTAGACAAGCTGCTTTAGTAACTTTATCTAAAAAAGCATCCGGCTCATCAACATTGATTAAAATTTCTCTTATTAATCCACACTTACTCTTGTTCTTTTTTGATGCAGGAGCTTTTACCATAATTTGTTTAGACAGACTAATGTGAATAATATCACTCTTTCGGGAGAGGCAATACAAATATTCGCCCTCACGTAAGATCGTCAAACTAGCAATATCTGATTCTGGGAATGAAGTTATATTTACACTGTTAACAGAAGTAATAATTGAAATTGGTAAAGCACATTTAAACCGTGTACCTAAATGAATATTCAGGTTAGAAGAAGTTAATGAATGTGCAGCTTTTAACAATGTATTCATTCCATAAATTGCATATAAATAGACTATTACCATTAATAAAATGATCATAAATAATATTGGACCCTTTGGCATTAAATAATAAATAACTACACCTACTAATAATAATTCCACGCTCATTATCCCAAGTATTGCATACGTGAATTGACGTAGTTGAAGACTTTTTATTGTATTAGTGAAATTTACTTTGCTATTAGTCACAATTTATCAACTCCTAAAGGTAATCACTTATTCCCTACTACTATTGGATATTATTTTGGTTATATTGGCCTAAAATACTATCTTTTTAATTATGACTTCAGCCATTGCAGATAACGTCCCGGATTTGCGACGTTTCCCAACCTTAGAAGGAGGCGCTCATGCCCTGACAAGGGCTAATGTGCCGACTGTCCCGACGGGCTTAGGTTGGGGAATGTGTAAGGGCAACACCCAAAAGGATTTTTGACCCACGCCCGAACCTTGTGCAAATCCTTTGTTAGCTGATGAATCCTTGTCTGATATTCTTATTACTTTCTTTTTTCCAAATAATTATAGGATTTATTAGGTATATATTTATCACCATCAAAAGAAAAAACAACTTCATCCTTTACCGGTTGTG
>JAQUGH010000189.1 GCA_028684195.1 Clostridia bacterium
AAGACCTTTGGTTTTCCACAAAAGATACGATTTCCAAGATATATGACCATCGATTTAAAGATATTTTTCAAGAGATATTTGATGCTGAATATAAGGAAAAGTTTGCGGAAAAAGGAATAAAATATTTCTATACTTTGATTGATGATGCTGTTGCTCGTATCATGAGGGCAGAAGGTGGTATGGTTTGGGCTTGCAAAAATTATGACGGTGATGTTATGTCTGATATGGTAGCGTCTGCTTTCGGAAGTTTGGCGATGATGACTTCTGTTTTGGTATCACCACGAGGGCAGTATTTATATGAAGCAGCTCATGGGACAGTACAACGTCATTATTATAGACATCTAAAAGGGGAAGAAACTTCAACCAATTCCATGGCAACAATATTTGCTTGGACTGGAGCTTTGAGTAAACGGGGAGAGTTGGATAACTTGCCTCAACTAGAAAATTTTGCTGATTGTCTGGAAAGAGCGGCGATAGGTAGTATAGAAGATGGCTATATGACCAAGGATTTAGCGGCAATGTCAGAAACTCCTGTGAAAGAGGTAGTAAATACGGGAAGATTTTTGGAAGAGGTAAAGATTCGTTTGGAAAAGAATTTGAATGATTAGGATGTAAAGCGGAAGCTAAACTAGATAAAAAAAGCACCACTAATTTCTTGCTTGAAGAAGCAGGAACGTTAAGTGGTGCTTTATATATACTTATGAAGTTAAATAATTATCTTTACATTATTGAATAAAATTACTATAATTTAGTAGTATGAGTAGAATGAGAGGTAAAAGTGAAATCTATCTTTGATAGATGCAAACAGGTCAGTACGATAATAATAACTCATGAAAGTTGAGGGTGAGATGATTATGGATAAAAAATGGACATTACATGTTGAGAATTTTGCTAAAATAAAATCTGCTGATGTAGAAATAGCACCATTAATGTGTTTTGTTGGGGAGAATAATACAGGCAAAAGTTATTTAATGAGCTTACTATGGGGTATTCTTACATTGGGAAAGGAAATTTTTCCAAAGACTTCGTCGGATGCAAAAAGTTATAAGCAGTGTGAAAGCTGGCTAAGAGAGAATTCAAATCAGAATGTTATTTTATCGGTTGATGTAATTGATATGTATTTGGAATGGTTTAATGAATTATTGACCAACAATAAAAAATCTTTAATGAAACGGTTATTCAATTATGATGTTGACATAGAAAAAATAGAAATTAGAGAATATAAAATAGAAAAAGAATTTAACATACAATGGGAAGAGGAAAGCATTCGTTATTCTGTTTCTAAGAATTATATTAAATTTCCAAAGCAGAGGGAATATACAAGAGAAGAACTATTAAAAATGAATGCATATATTTGTTGGAATTTATTGATGGATGGAATAGCTGCACCTCTATATACACCACTTGTAAGAGGAAGACGTACTGGAGAACCAGTTTATTTGCCAGCATCTCGTACTGGATTTATGCTAACTTTTTTACAATTAGTAGGGAAGTCTATTGACAGGCATTATTCACAAAGTGTTGAGGAAGGAAGTAGTATATTGACATTACCTTATATCGATTTTTTGCAACTGATAACTGAATTTGAGCAGTCTAATAAAAAATCGAAATATGCTGATGTGATTGATTTTATTGAAACTGAAATGACAAAAGGTTCAATAAATGTGAAAAAGGAATTTTTCCCTGTAATAACGTATAAGCCTAGTGGTAGCAATAAAGAATTACCACTATATGTTGCATCTTCAGTTGTATCAGAAGTATCACCTATGCTATTAACTTTAAAGTCAAATATAAATTTTAAAGCAATAATTATTGAAGAACCGGAAGCACATTTGCATCCTGAATTACAACAAAAGATGGCTCAATTTATTATTAGACTTATGAACAGCGGTGTGTTGGTATGGATAACAACGCATAGTGATACTATTCTACAGCATATAAACAATATGATTAAACTGAAAAACAATAAAGAACGTAAGATTCTACAAGAACAATATTCCTATAGGGATACAGACCTTTTAGATATTGCAGATGTAAAAATGTATCAATTTACGAAAACAGAAAAACAAAAAACAATATTAGAAGAATTGACAAGCAATAAACATGGATTTGTTGTTCCTACTTTTAATAAGGCATTACAGGCAATAGTTGAAGAAGTATATGCTTTTCAGGAGGATTAACAATGTACGATAGTAGAATACAATATGCAATGAAAAATTTTATACGAGATGACTATTTCTTACCAATGCAAAAACAATATGAATTAAAGGAGACCGCAGAGTCTGGTAAAAGTTGCTTAAAGGTGATTATTGATGGAACTAATATATGTGTTGAAAAATATGATAATCAAAAAAGATGTGCTTTTTTGAGAGAAGAGAAATCATTTGGGATGCAAAAATGTATAGATCATTTCATTTTAAAAAAAGAAAAGGATGTATGGAATTTATATATGATAGAAATGAAAAGTAGTGTGGGAAATAGGACATGGTGTGATATTAAAAGTAAAATGCGTTCAAGCTATTTAAATATAAGAGCATTATGCGAATTTTTAGGAATAATTCTTGGGAATGTATATTCCTATACTACATACGAAAAAGAAGCGTTTGAGACGCTCAAAGATACTGCGGATGTGAAAACTCATGTACCCATTTTGGGTAGAAGAGCTACCAGTTTTAAAGATGATGAATGGGATAAGGGAATTATTAAAGTTGAAATTGATAAAATATTAGAATTTAGTCATACTGCTGTAAAAATGGAGCGAAATACTGAAAATAATATATTAGTAGGAGATTTACGCATTTAAGTCTAAAGTTCTATAGGATGACAGTGAATAAAGGGCAGAATAAAGTTTGAAGCAAATAACAGATAAAGTAAAAGTTAGTGATATGTGCAGATGAAAGCCTGTTATAAAAGCATGGGATTGATAAATAGATGTAGAAAGTTTTTTCTAGGTATATGTACTATTTTTAAATCTTTGTTGGATTTTATATTGTACTGTGCATAAAACCAAGAACAATGGATGTTACGATGTGCATATATATTGACATTATGGAAATGAAAAAAAGGTTGACATGGTTGCCGAGCTTCCCTAATAATTACAAAGCGTGCTGAGGATTATGGGATTACTTCTCATAATACAAGAATACCTGTTGTACGAATACCAGCCCCTGCATTTTTGTATTTGCTTGGCAATGCAGAAAAAGAAGGATACACTGCGAAAATGTAGGCAAGGTTACCAAGCATATTAATATGGATAATTAAAAAGGTAAAGAGACTTCAATCAATCAATTAAATAAAACATTCAGCAAATATATTTGATATAGTTAGAAAATTATAGTATAATATTAATAAGCATACTTATATCTATATCTTAAAGAGGTGGGAGTGTATGAAACAAAAAGACATCAGGAAAATCTTAATTAAAGAACTTAATTATACTGAGTATGAAGCAGAAGTAACAGCGAAGGATTTGTTAGAATTAGACTATAGGTTGCTGCCATACTTTGAAAAATGGCTAAAAGATAGAGCAATATCCGAACTTGAGGTGCGAGGCTTTTGTGTTTCAAAAATGATGAAAGAAGAAGGATTTACATATCCAGCGGCGTTACTAGCACTTGATTGGT
>JAQUGH010000190.1 GCA_028684195.1 Clostridia bacterium
GCAGGTAAAACAACGCTTCTTAAAAATATCAGAGGGCTATTAAAACCGAGTAGAGGAAAAATTAAGATATTAAATAAAGATATTAGCAAATATTCCGTAGAAGAGTTTGCTAAAACAGTGGGCTATTTATCTCAAAATCCTAACGATTATCTCTTTATGCCTACTGTTCGTGAAGAACTTATTTTTACAATGGATAATTTGGGGTTAAAGGATAATAAAATTATTGATGATTTATTAGAAAAATTACAAATATCTAAGTATGCAGAGGTAAATCCTCGTGATTTAAGCTCAGGTGAAAGGCAGAGGGTAGCGTTAGCTGCAATTTTAGTGGCAAGTCCACAAGTGCTAGTGTTAGACGAACCTACCCGAGGATTAGATTATGAATTTAAAAATGAATTAGGGAAATTACTTCTTGATATACAAAAACAAGGAGTTGCTATTTTACTCGTTACACACGATGTGGAATTTGCAGCAGAATATGCAAGTGAAGTTTTACTTATGAACCAAGGTGATATCGTTGTTGAAGGGAGTAGGGAGGAAGTATTAAGTAAATCAACTTTTTATTCTCCACAGATAAGCAAGTTGTTTTATGGGATAAAAGAAGACATAGTTACCCTTGCTGAAGGGGAAAAAGTTTTGAGGGGAATGTTTTATAATTGTAAATGTATTAAACAAGAAAAGATGGTGAGCAAGAAATGAGTAAAAAAGTATTTAAAATAAAAATTGTAGCATTATTAGTAACCGTATTAATGTTGCTAAATTGTACTGTGGTTACCGCAACGGATTTTGCAAAAGGTAACGAGGCTTTTGAGAGTGTAGTTTCGGATAGCACTTATCCAGATAATAAAGTATTGAAAAGAATAGAAAAAACTCTTGAATACTTACTTGCAGTACAAAATAACGATGGAGGTTTTCCTGGGGAAGCAGGACAAAAGAGCAGTAGGACGATTACGGATTGGACGATTATGGCACTTTGTGCGGTAGGGGAAGACCCTAATAGTGAAAAATGGACAAAAAATGGGCATAGTTCTTTGGATTATATAGAATCATCGACATATTTATTAAAAGCTACGAATGATTATTCTCGCACCTTGCTGGCTTTATCTGCGGGTGATAAAGGTACTGTTTACAATGGAGAGGATATTGCCAAAAAAATAATTTCCTTTCAGCAGGAAAATGGACAATTTGCACAGCTTGACCAAGGAGAAAGAGACATGGTTAATGCTCATATGTGGGCGGTTTTGGCGCTTGCTTCTACAGGACAGGAGATACCCAACAGAGAAAAAGCTTGTAAATGGCTAATATCACAACAAAATGAAGATGGAGGTTTTTGTTGGCTAGTTGGAGGAGAAAGTGATCCTGATGATACAGGCATTGCTATTGCGACATTAAATGTCTTGGGAGAACCTCAGGATTCTGTGATTATGAAAAATGCTGTTGATTATTTAGAAAATCAAAGGGATGAAGAGGGAGGATATTGTTGGAATGGTCAAGAGAGCAACATCGCCTCAGATGCTTGGGTTATACAAGGTTTTCAAGCAGTAGGGAAAACCCCTGATTATACCCATTTGCTAAGCTTACAAAGTAATGAAGGATACTTTAATTGGACTGAAGATAAAGTATCTTCTCCTGTATTGATGACAGCTTACGCCATGATTGCACTCTCCGGACAGTCTTTCCCTGTTAACGGCATTTGCTCAGCTGATGAAGAAAGACACAAGGGGACGGTTCTTCTGCGTCCTTCTTTTCTTGGACAAAACAGAGGGCAGGAGCTTTTGTTTCCCTTTGCGTTTATTTGGGGGTTTAGGTGAAAGTATAAAAATACATAAAACTAAGTGTGCCGTTCATTGCTGTGATTCAGTCTTTAAAAGGGATTTAGAGCTTAGTCGAGGATAAAGGAAAATACCCTTGACATTATATTTATCCGAATAGCTAACCGTCGCTAAGACTTCCACTTCTTTGAAGTGTGAGATAAGCGATGCTAAGCTCAGCATTGCACACAGTAGACACTAACGAACAAGTTTGTAAGTGTTACTAGCGTGGAATGGTTCAACTAACTTTCACTTTATGTACTGTCGAGGGTAGCTAGGATATATTTTCAAAGGTCGGGGGAAAACATGAAGAAATTTAGCTTTGCTTTTTCTATAGCTTTAACTATCGCTATTTTAACATTAAGTATAATTCCTAATAATCCGTTACAAAAGCTGAACTGGGCGGTTATTTCAGTATTAATTCTTGGATTGGCTCTTGTTGCAATGTTTTGGCGTTTTGAAAAAGCTGATGTTACAGCTCAAGAAGTAGCTTTAATTGCCACTATGTCCGCTTTTGCGGCTGTATCTAGAGTTGCGTTTGCTTTTATCATGAGTGTTCAGCCTACTACTTTTTTTGTTATGATTACGGGTTATGTTTTTGGAGCACAGACAGGGTTTTTGGTTGGGGCATTGTCTGCTTTAGTATCAAATTTCTTTCTCGGACATGGCCCGTGGACTCCTTGGCAAATGTTTTCTTGGGGTTTATGCGGTGTACTAGCTTCTCTTTTAGCAGGGCACAAGGAAAGCTTTAATTACAGGGGGTTCCTCATTTTGTCAGTAGTTTCGGGATATCTGTTTGGTTGGATAATGAATTTGTGGCATTGGGTAGGCTTTATTTATCCTCTTACATGGAAAACATTTTTTGCTACTTATGCAGTGAGTTTCCCCTTTGACACGGTTCATTCATTAGGTAATGTTATTTTTGCAGTGCTATTTAGTCAATTGTTTTACGATATATTATTAAGGTTCAAAAACAAAATTAGAGTTGTTTATATTGACAGTGAGTAAGCAACAACAGTTTCGCTATTCTATATTAGCTTTGACGACTCTACATGGATTTCCCACAGCAACACAATTAGCAGGAATATCTTTTGTAACAACACTTCCAGCACCGATAACAGTATTTGAACCGATTGTTACTCCGGGTAGTATTACGGCATTTCCTCCAATCCAAATATTATCTCCGATAATTACTGGTTTGCTGAATGTATTGTTGGGTGCTGAATTTTTGCTCCTAACTTTGGGAATTCTTTCTGATGCTTTAATAGGATGTGAAGCCGTGTAAATTTGTACATGGGGTGCGATAAGAACATTTTTTCCAATAGTTATTTTGTTGCAATCTAAAAATATACAGTTGAAGTTAATAAAGGTATTATCTCCAAGTGAAATATTTTCCCCATAATCACAAAAGAAAGGCTTTTCTATCCAGACCTCTTTACCAAGATGACCAAATAAATTTTTCAGTATTTCAACTTTTTTTTCTACTTCTTGTGAAGAGGTATTGTTAAATAAATCTAATAATTTTCTTGCATTGTGACATAAATACAAAAGTTCAGCATCTCTTGTATTATAGAATTCACCGGCTAACATTTTCTCTTTTTCAGTCATAGGTGGTCTCCTTTATATTGATTTTTATGTTTATTGGTATTGCGTTTAATTTTAATATATAATACATTTATTAGCAATTTACTTTTCTGTTGTTTACGAATCAAAAATCTTCATGGTAACATTTGATTATAGGGTTTATATACAATTAATTTGCAGAATATTGAGTTATAAAATTATAAAAGCCTGACCCCTTAATT
>JAQUGH010000191.1 GCA_028684195.1 Clostridia bacterium
TAAACGTTAATTTCTTCCCCTATTTTAATAGTGGTAACAAAGGTATAGGTTGCGGACTTGGTCCTGTTCAAAAAATAGCGGACGGGGAACCATTAGGTGGACAAATGACAGCTGAAGAGGCTTTTGGAGGCGGTGGAGCAGGCTACACTCCTGCAGCTCCCTCTCCTACATTTATACAGCAACCGGCATATCCTCAACAACAATCTTATGCCCCACCTGCACAACAGGTACAACAACCTAATTATCCTCAACAACCAGTACAACCAGTACAACCAGTACAAATTGACCCGATAACCGGTATGCCAATTACCGGTAAAATCATGGGACTATAAGGAGGGTATACCTTGTCAGATATAGCATTAGCAGAAATAAAGGTTACTGAGAATAAACCCGCGGTAGTTAATTTTAACTACCAAGAAATATCCGATCATCTTGATACCGTTTTAGATAAGTATAAAAATTTAGTGTTTACCGAAAGCACAGTTTCAGAATGTAAAAAGACTATTGCAGAACTCAGAAAGGGCCAAAAAGCCCTTGACGAGTTTCGCAAGGATACTAAAAAACAACTTACTGAGTCGGTAACTGCTTTTGAAAATAAATGTAAAACTCTTTATGGCAGATTTGATGAAGTAATTAAACCACTAACTGAGCAGCAAGTACAATTTGAATTGGACCGTAAAAAAAAGAAGCACACAGAAATACAGAGCCTTATTGATGAGCTGAAACTTGAAAAGGAATTAACCGATAAATACTATCGCCAATTAGATATTCTTCCTGAATATTATAACAAGGGTAAATCTATGAAGGCCATTAAAACTGAACTAACTACTCGTGCAAATACTTTAAAAGTTCAACAGGACAAAGAACAACAAGATATCAACCTTATTAAAACTAAAGTAGAACTTGCTAACGTTCAATATCAACTTTCAAACGGTTTACTACCCGCTAATTATCTAAGACTTTTGGCTTACAAAACCACGGTGGAAATTGAAGTGTTGATAACTTCTGATGCCGAACAAGCTAGGGCCAGGGAAACAACAATCGCTAAACAAGTCGAAACAGTAACTGTTGAAGCTCCAAGTCTAAAAACTTTTTGTCCTGCTCCTGTTGAGGTTCCAAAGATTTTTTCAGTAGCAAATCCTGTTATTGTATCAAATACAGATACTGAAGAGCTAATAACTGTAACGTATGAAATTACAGGAACTGAAGAACAATTATCTGCTTTAGAAGCTTATTTGGATGTGAATAAGCTGAAATGGAGTGATCAGCTCAATGAATAACATGACTGACTTAAGCATAGATATTGAAACATTTTCTTCTGTGGGTATTAAAAAGTCGGGATTGTATAAATATGTACAATCCCCCGACTTTCAGGTTCTGTTATTCGCCTATTCTTTTGATAATGAACCCGTACAAATAATAGATCTAGCACAATGGCGAATGCCAAACGATATAGAAAAAGCACTGTTAGATCCCCTTATCACAAAGCACGCATATAACGCACCTTTTGAGTGGTATTGCTTATCAAAGCATCTTAAATTAGCAAACCCAAAAGCTTGGCTATCTCAATGGCGTTGCACCATGTTACACGGTTTATATTGTGGTTACACGGCAGGACTTGCAAAAACTGCTGAAGCGTTGGGGCTGCCAAAAGATAAACAAAAAATGAGTATAGGTACCGCGTTGATAAGGACCTTTTGTGTGCCTTGTAAACCAACATCTAAAAATGGGTACCGTACCCGAACGCTTCCGCATCACGAACCGGATAAATGGGAACTATTCAAGGATTACTGCAAGCAGGACGTGGTAGCGGAGATGGAAATTGAACAAAAACTATTCGGTTTTCCTGTGCCGGAACAAGAACAGAAGCTGTGGGAGCTTGACCAAAAAATAAATGCTCGTGGTATTGCGGTTGATAAAGGGCTGATTGAAGGGGCTTTATACTGCAGTAGTATCATCACGGAGGAACTTACCAATGAAGCTACAAAACTGTCAGGATTAGATAACCCGAATAGCCCAAAACAATTGACGGAATGGTTAGAAGAAACAGGAGAAGAAATAACTGATCTACGAAAAGACACCGTAAAAGAATTAATTAAAACCACAGATAACGATACCGCTAAACGGATGCTAGAAATAAGGCAAGAGCTTTCCAAAACCAGTGTAAAAAAATACAACACGATGGATAACGCTGCGTGTGATGACGGTAGAATAAGAGGGCTATTGCAATTTTATGGGGCAAATAGGACAGGTAGATGGGCTGGTAGGTTGGTACAAATGCAGAACTTACCACGAAATTATATAGAAACCCTGTCTTATGCAAGAGATTGTGTTAAAGCTAAAAAGGTAGATGCACTTAAAGTAATATACGGTAATGTTCCTGATACTTTGTCACAACTTATTCGTACAGCCTTTATACCATCGTCGGGAAATGTGTTTGTTGTAGCAGATTTTTCAGCCATAGAAGCCCGAATAATAGCTTGGTTGGCGGGGGAGCAGTGGCGACTTGATGTATTTGCATCACACGGTAAAATCTATGAAGCATCCGCATCAGCGATGTTTGGTGTGCCACTTGAAAAGATAGTAAAAGGCAACCCTGAATATGCTTTACGTCAGAAGGGTAAAATTGCGGAATTAGCATTGGGCTATCAAGGTGCAGCGGGTGCATTAGTACAAATGGGTGCATTAAATATGGGATTAACAGAGGACGAATTACCGGAGATTGTACGCCGGTGGAGGTCAGCAAACAAACGTATTGTAGACCTGTGGTATGCGATAGAAAACGCCGCACTGGAAGTTATGAGGACAGGTCAACCTGCAGGTATTAAAGGGCTTATTTTGGCGCATGAAGGTGATTATGAAAACAAGCAGGATTTTTTAACTGTAACTTTGCCAAGTGGACGTAAATTGTTTTATGTAAAACCGTTTTTATCCCCTAATCAATGGGGTAATGATAGCTTGCACTATTGGGGTATGGATCAGACTACTAAAAAGTGGAGCACCGTAGATACCTACGGCGGGAAATTAGTAGAAAATATAACGCAAGCTATAGCAAGGGATTGCTTGGCAGAAAGCATGATACAGCTTAATACCGCAGGATATCAAATAGTAACGCATATCCACGATGAAGTTATTCTTGATGTACCAAAAGACCAAGCAGATCTTGACCGTGTATGCGAAATTATGGGGCAACCCATCTCTTGGGCTCAGGGTTTACTGCTTAGAGCAGACGGCTTTGTAACAAAGTTTTACAAAAAGGAGTAATGGCTCATGCTTATGAATGATAGACAAATTACAATATCCTCAGCCGGTAGCCGTAAAGCTACCGTTTGGGCGCCACAAAAAATATTTATATCTGAACTATTTGAGAAGTTGCGTAACCCAAACCGCAGCACTGAAACACTGGCAGAGTACCTGCGCTTACCAAAGAGTAAACAAGACGCTTTGAAAGATGTAGGGGGCTATATCGGAGGAGCTTTAGCAGGTAACAGACGTAAAGCAGTTAATGTTACCGGTCGTGACATAATTACGCTTGATTTAGATAATATTCTCCCCGGGGGAACTCAAGATGTACTGTGCAGGGTGGACAGCTTAGGG
>JAQUGH010000042.1:0-12143 GCA_028684195.1 Clostridia bacterium
GGGAGACGTTTTTTCCATATTTCAAAAGACATTAAAATCCCGTCAAGTTCTTATGTTTTCAGCTACAATACCTAAAAATTTGTTGAATGAAGCTTCTGAAATAATAGATCAACCCATTTCAATAATGTTTAAAGATTCAGGAATTACTCCTGCTACAATAGAACACAAGTATTTAATGTGTGATAAGTTCAAGAAGATAACAACCATTCATAAATTGTTAAATATATTACAACCGCACAAAGCAATGATTTTTATAACTCGTAACGAAGGGGTTATGCCTTTAGCAGGGAAGCTGAGAGAGATGGGTCACAACATTGAAGGATTGCATAGTGATTTACCTCAAGTCAGAAGGAAAAATATCATAAACGGTTTTCGTCAAGAAAAATTCCCCATAATAGTAACAACTGATCTTTTAGCTCGAGGAATGGACTTAGAAGGGATTGAATATATTTTCAACTACGATATCCCTGGAGATACAAAGTTTTATATACATCGAGCAGGAAGAACAGGACGTGCAGGAAAAGCAGGTACAGTCATAACATTGGTTTCAGAACAACAGAAATTCTTTCTATATAAAATTGCTAGGGATCTTAGTGTTGACTTGGAAGAGGTGGGAATTGATGAACAAAAAATATTTCCGGTCAAGTATCGCAAGAAAAAGGAATGAGAAAGGTACCAAATGATTTTGCAGAAGGTAATATTGAAATACATTTGATATAATTGGTGTAATTGTATTATACTTAATGAAGCAATAAAGGAATTAGTATGTTAGTAAGGTAGTATGTTAATAAACTTAGTTTAAGGAGTGGTTTTAATGGAAGAATTGTATACCAAGATGAAAGAATACTTAAAAATGGATACTGAGATATCGTATCAGGAATTTGCCGAGTATTATGAAAAGGTAATGAAATACTTGCAATCTGATTTTCAAAAGATGGATAAGGACGAGAACATCAAAGCTAAGTTTATTTTGTCAATAGTGAGTAATAATGCGGCTACAAGGGCAAAAAGAAAAGATTCAGAAATGAAAAAATATAAAAAGTATCAGGAAAAGTGTTCGTTTTGGGAAAAAGCTATAGATTATCATTTAACAAATGAAGGTATGTCCAAACAGGAAATTGATGAAGCTGTAGGGAAGTTAAGTGAGGAAGACGGCGAGTAGTGGTATTAGTAATGTTAATATATATGACATTATTTTTATACAATTTAAAAGTGTGATTCTTTGGTATGGAGATTGTGTAAAAGAGATAAAGGAACATCTTGTGACATTTGCACGGTGTTTTTTTATATTTTTTTGGAGGGGGAGGTTAATGTTGAATTATGGGAAGAAATCCAAATAAGAGGATGATAGAATTAGTAGATGATACGAGGCTTGAAGAAACGAGGAGGACAATAGTTCAAATTAATTATGCTCCTAAAGATGTTGGACTCGAGTATGAGGAGCGTGAAATTGAAAGCTGGGAAGTCGTAGAATTTGGGTTGCCACCAGAGGATATTGATATAATTATAGGAATGCTTAATGAGAACGAGATACCTGTTACTAAAGAAAATTTGGTTAAACCAGAGGGATTATTAACTTTAAGTATAAGAAGGGGAAATATATATGCAATAACTGAAGAAAATGGAATGAAGACTAGTGGTGTTCCTGAAGGAAAAGTATATTTTGTTTTAGCTGTTGAAGAGTTTAATGAAAAACCCGATCGGAAGGATATTGTAGTGCAGATTGCTAAAGAACAGGGTAATCCTTTTTTTGCTACTAAGGAGCAGAGGATAGCGAGTGGTCATTTTCAATTTAATAAAGGTAGATTTGTTGGTTGGAAAATTGATAATATGGATAAAGAAAAAATTAATGCCATTATTAATAGAATGCCTTATTTAAAAAGAATTGAATTTGACAATTTTCCAACAAAGTTTGTTGCAAAAGTATTACAGGGTGGAGGAGGCATTGACCACGCAAGACCAGGAACTGAGGGAAGAGGGGTGAAAACCGTATCCGAGCAAGAAAATACAAAATAAGATGTAGATAATATTACTTTTGCAATTAAGTATTAAAGTAAGTCCTAGCCGTGTCACTCTGTGATTTGTGTAATGATTGCATTATGTGGTATACTTTGGTGATATGTTAATGGGATATAAAATATAATCTTAAGAAGAGGTGAAGGATTTGGCTGATGTTTATGATTATCCGCCTGGTGATGGCAAATCTAAAAATAGTGGGTTGACGGGTCTTTCTTTTCGCAAGTGGTTTGCTATTTTAGCATTAGTAGTTTTATATGTTGTTTTTCGTTTCTTTGTCACTTTTAAATTGGATTGGACATGGTTTAGTGTATTAGGATATGATGCAGTGTTTTGGCGTTCTTTTACAGCTAAGATTATTATAGGGGTAGGGATTTTTGCTGTTGCATTTTTATTTACTTATTTAAATACATATCTTATTTTCAAAATGACAAAGAAACCGTTTCGACCGTTAATTTCACTTATACCTGCATTGTTTATTGGAATTTTAGCAATGGGCAATGGTAGTCATTTATGGATGGCAATTTTAAAATATTTTAACGCTGTACCTTTTGGACTAACAGATCCTCAATTCAATTTGGATATTGGTTTTTATGTATTCAAGTTACCTGTTTTGTGGTTGGGCTACAGGGTAGTAAATCTTTTGTTAATGATGAATATCATTATCGCTATACCTGCGTATTTATACCTTTTATCTGGACGTATGGAGGTAATCTCGCAGTTTATCACCAAACGTATTCTTACAAAGGAAGAAAGCAGAGGCTTTACTCACGTGGGATTGCTTTTAGGGATATTTATTGCTTGGCAAGCTGTTCAATATAAGTTAAGTAGTTATGAATTACTTTATTCCCAAACTGGGTCGGTAGTAGGTGCAGGGGCAACTGATATTGGGGCAAGACTTCCGGGTTATTCTATTATGATGGTCATTTCCCTTGTGTTAGGTGTGTTTATATTTTTGACTATTAGAAAAAACATTAAAAGGTCTCTTCTTTCCATTGCGGCTTATTTTATTATTGCTACATTGATAACGGGAGTTTATCCTGGAATATATCAAAAATTTATTGTAGATCCAGATGAGTTGGGAAAAGAAACACCTTATCTTGAAAAAAATATTAAGTATACACATCAAGCCTTTGGTCTTGATAATCTTACTGAAGTAGAATATCCGGTTGATGAGTTAACAATGGATGAAATTGAAAATGAACGAGATATTATTGATAATATTAGGTTATTGGATCATAGAGCTACGAAAAGTACATATGGTCAGCAACAGGAGATTCGCTTATATTATGATTTTACGGATGTTGATATAGATAGATATACTGTTGATGGGAAATTAACACAGGTTTTGCTTTCGGCACGCGAGCTTAATAGAAAGTCTTTACCCGAACAGGCTAAGACGTTTAATAATTTGATGTTTAAATATACTCATGGTTTCGGTTTGGCGATGAGTCCAGCAAATGCCATAAGTGATACGGGGCTTCCACAGTATTTAATAAAGGATATACCACCTCAATCGGAACTTTTCCCAGTTAAAGAGCCACGTATTTATTTTGGAGAGGCGACAGGGGATAATGTCATAGTTAATACTGGATTAAAGGAATTCGATTATCCGTTGGGTGATAACAATCAGGAATACATTTACCAGGGAAACAAAGGGATTCCCATGACTTTCGGGAACAAATTTCTTTTAACATTGCGTGATGCACAGTTCAAATATCTTTTATCTAATTATATAACCTCTGAAAGTCAGTACCTTGAAACTCGTAATGTTGTAGATAGGGTTAGTAGAATAGCACCTTTCTTATATTATGATCATGATCCGTATCTTGTTTTAGGAGAAGATGGTAACTTGTATTACTTATTAGATGCGTACACATTTACTGATAAGTATCCGTATTCTCAGGCTTTGAACGAAAAGAACAGCTTTAATTATATGCGTAATAGTGTTAAGGTAGTTCTCAATGCTTATTCTGGTGAGGCGGATTTTTATATTTTTGATGACGATGATCCTATTATTAAAGTGTACAGCAAGATATATCCTGATCTTTTTAAAGGTGTTGATGAATTTCCTAGTGATTTGAAGAAACATGTTCGTTATCCAGAGGATTTGTTTACTATACAGTCTATAATTTTAAGAGATTATCATATGAGTAATCCTACTGTTTTTTATAATAGAGAAGACAGATGGGAATTAAGCCAAGAAGTATATTGGGGAGAATTACAAACCCAGGAGCCTTTTTACAGTATCATTTCTTTGCCTAATGAAGAGAAGAAGGAATTTATATTGATGCAGACATTTACACCTGCTAAGAAACAAAATATGGTTGGTTGGTTAGCTGGGCGGTCTGATGGTGATGACTATGGAAAACTTCTTTTGTATAAGTTTCCCAAAGGGGTTCAAATTGCGGGTACAGCTCAGGTTGAGTCATTGATCGACCAGGATCCTGTTATTTCAAGTCAGCTGACACTGTGGGGACAGGGTGGAAGTAGGATATTAAGAGGGAATTTATTAGTATATCCGATAGGTGGGTCACTTCTCTATGTAGAGCCTCTTTATATTGAAGCGGAACAGACGAAGTATCCTCAATTGAAGAAGGTTTTCCTATATTATAATAATAAAATTGTAATGGAAGATACTTTAGAGAAGGCCTTAATTAGTTTATTCGGAGATGGAGCAGGTAAGGAAGAATCTTCACAAATAGGAGGAACTGATATTATTTCTGGAGGTGTAAATGATTCTGTTGAGAGTTTGATTAAGCAGTTGGTAGAGTTACAAAAGCAAGGCAAGGAAGAGATTAAAGCAGGTGATTGGGCTGGTTATGGTGAAGTTCAAAAGGAAATGGAAGATTTAATTAGTATTTTAGAAGGAAAAATGTAGTTGGATCAACGATTAAATATCAGGATATATACTTTAGAAATTTGAAGATACGTACTAGTTGGTGGGTGAAAAGTGTGAACGATTATCATATGCATACATATCGTTGTAAGCATGCACAGGGCGATGTAGAGGATTATGCTCAAGTTGCTTTAAAGCGAGGATTGAAGGTAATGGGGGTTTCTGATCATACTCCTTTACCTGATGATTGGGAGCCAGAGATAAGGATGGATATCACCGAACTCCCTGGTTATGTTGAGACGATAGAAAAAGCGAAAGAGAAGTTTAAACAGTTAACAATATTAAAAGGTCTAGAGTGTGAATACCAGAAAAAATATTATGGATATTTTCATGATGAGCTTTTAGGAAAATGGGACTTTGATTATCTTGCTCTAGGGCAACATGTCTTCTATTGTGATGGTGAGTGGGTTTGTTTCTGGAAAGGGATGAAAGGTTACAAGGAGTTAAGGACGTATACAGAGTATACGGTTATGGGGATAGAGTCGGGTTTGTTTGATTATCTCGCCCATCCTGATTGTTTTGGAAGCTTTTATGAAACGTGGGATGAAGAGGCAAAGAGTTGTGCAAAATATATTATTGAAGCTGCACAAGCCTATAATATGCCGCTTGAAATAAATTGTAGTGGTTTTAGAAAAGGGGAAATAGATACCATTCAAGGTAGTCGCTACAAATATCCGCTGGAACATTTTTGGGAGATGGCAGCTCAGTATAATGTTAGGACTTTAATAAATTCGGATGCTCATAGACCCGAAGAACTTACGGTTGGAGTAGAAAAAGCACAAGATATTGTAAAAAGGTATAATCTTGTGCTTGCGGATATGGCATATCTTACGGAAAAATAGTTATGTTAAATTGTCTGTTTTTCTTGTATACTTAAGGGAGCGGTTAGTAGTAATTTTGAGGAAAAGTGGTGTGCTATTCAAAAATGGAAAAACGAGAAGTAAAAGAATGGATTGGTATTATATTATTGGCTATTTTTTTGGTGGTAATTATAAGGACATTTATACTTGATAACAGAATTGTTCCTACGCCTTCAATGGTTCCCACTATTCAACCAGGAGATAGGCTCTTTGTTGAAAAAATAACCCATAGATTTAAAGAATTAGAAAGAGGGGAAGTAATAGTTTTTGTTTCACCTGAACAAAGCAATATGAAAGAGGATTTTATAAAAAGATTGATTGGTTTACCTGGTGATATTATTGAAATTAAGGATAGTACCCTTTTTGTTAATGGAGAGCCTTTAGATGAACCGTATTTAGCAGAACCGATGCAATATTCTTTAACAGAACGGAAAGTACCGGAAGGGAAATTTTTTGCTTTAGGTGATAATCGTAATCGTTCATATGATTCCCATGAGTGGGGGTTTGCTGAGATAACAAGTATTAAAGGGAAAGCATTATATACTTATTGGCCTATTAGTAGGAGAAAATATTGGAAATGAGTTTAAATATTGATCCAATTTTAAGGCTCTCACTTCTAGAAGTGGGAGTCTTACGTAGTATGATGTTAGTGTATTGTTAAATTGGTTTAAAAAAACATATAGGAGATTGAGGTGAAAATATGGCTGTATCCATTTCATTTTTACACTGTGGTGATATACATCTTGGAAATAACCAGTATAATGAACCTGTGCGTTTAGAGGATTTTGCCAAGGCTTTTCGTCAGGTTACAGACTACGCTTTGAAGAATAAAGTTGATTTTGTCTTGATTAGCGGAGACTTTTTCCATAAACGTGCAATTAATGCAGGAACACTAGAACAGGCGGTGGAGCTTCTTAAACCGCTGAAAGAAGCAGATATTCCCCTTATCGCAATTGAAGGGAATCATGATAAAGCATATTATAAGGATAAAAACTCTTGGCTTTCTTTTCTTAATAATCAGAAGTATTTATATTTGTTACAACCCAGTTTTAAAGATGGGAGCATAGAACTATTACCTTGGAATAATGAAGAAAGCAAAGGTTCAATCTTTGATCTATTAAATGTACGAATTTATGGATTGGGCTATTTGGGGATTACAACGGCGACTCGTCTCTCGGAGGTTCAGGACTATATTGTAAAAGATAATGACAAGTACAATATTATGTTATTACATGCAGGTGTCAACAGGTTATTAGGGCAGGATTTGGGCGGAGTAAAAACAGAAATAATGGAGCCTTTTAAAGATAAAATTGATTATGTTGCGTTGGGTCATATTCATACCCGTTATGACATAGATGACTGGATATATAATCCTGGATCTTTGGAGTGCTGTCATCTTGATGAATTCAAGTATGGCGTGGAAAAAGGGTTTTATCATGTTACGGTAAAAGATGGACAAAAAAGCATGAAATATATTAATAGTAAATATAGACCTGTTTGTATATGTTCTATTAAAATAGAAGAAAAAATAATTATGGAGGAGCTATATAGTGTTATTACGGAAGAATTAAAAAATGAAGTTAAGTCTTCTGGTTTTCAAATTCGAGTTATACTTCGTGGGAAAAGTAGCTTTAGTCCTTTACAGTTAGATATGAATGATATGGAGGAAAATTTGCAAAAGGATTTTGAGGCTTTGTATGTTGAAATTGTTAATGAGCTTAATTTGCCACAAGAGGGTAGCGTTAGCTCTGTTAATGGTTTTAAACGTGAAGAAATAGAAAAGCTAGTTTTTAAAAGCTTGTTAGAAAAAAATACGAATTGGCAGGATGAGCAGTTGGACAAGGCGGTAGATGTTGTTTCAAAAATCAAGGAATTAGTTTTAAATGATTCTTCGGAAGAAGAATTAACGGAGTTCTTAGTACAATTTGGAGAGTATTTAATATCCGAAGAAGATGAAGTACAAGTTCCTTTTAAAACAGAAGAGGGTGAAAAAGAGTGAAACTGGTAAGTCTGACACTGAATAATATAAAGAGTTATTGTAGAGAAACTATTAATTTTCATAATGGAGTTAATTTTATCTCAGGTATAAATGGTACTGGAAAATCAACGATAATTGAAGCTATTGGATATGTACTTTTTGATGCTAATCCTTTTTCCTCTATGAAGCAATTTATTAGAGAAGGAGAGAAAAAGGGTGAAATATCTCTTGTGTTTGAAGGAAGAGATGAACGGTTATATCGTGTTGTCAGAAGGTTAAGAAGTCCTTCGGGCAGTTCTTGGGCTGTGTATGATATTGAGTCAGGAGGAGAATTAAACGAATTACATGGTAATCAAGATGTGAAAATATGGTTGGCGGAAAATTTAGGAGTTACATTTGGACTTGAGCCCAGTCTTCTTTATGAGGATGTAATAGGCGTTTCTCAAGGTAGATTTACTACGCCTTTTCTGGAAAAAGGAGAAAGAAGAAAAAAATTATTTAACACAATTTTACAATTAGATAGTTATAGAGAGGTTTTTGATAAGACGGCTAGCATGAATGCTACTTTAGGAGAAAAAATTGCCTTAAAAGAGAGAAAAAGAGAAGGAATGATGGTTCGTATTGAGGATCTTCCACAGTGTAAAGAACAATTACAGGAAAAAGAAAAAGAAATAGAGATTTTAAAGGCTTCGATAAAAGCATTATCTGCTGAATTAAAAGGTATAGAAGATGAGATTGCTTTTCAAGAAAAGTACAAATTAGAAACGGAAAAAGGAGAAAAAAATTTAGAAGGTATAATAATTCGCTTAAAGGGATTAGCAGAACAGAAAGAGCGAGTGAAGAAAGATATTAAGTTAGCCAATATATGTTGCGAGAAAGTAGAAGCCTCTTTTCAGGGATATAAGGAATATATAATGCTTCAAAAAGAACAAGAAGAATTGGAAAAAAGGAGAAAGGCAAAGGAGCTTCTTAAAATAAAGCAACAAAAATTGCTACAAGAGATAGTAGCATTAAAGGCTGAGTTAAAAAGCGAAACGGAGAATAGGGAAAAGCTTCTTAGGGAAAGACAGGAAGAGATAGATAGACTTAGAATTGAAGGAGAGAAGCTTTTAAAGGAAAATGTATACGCGGAAGAAAAGAGGGTATTGGGTCAAACGGCAAAGCAATTGCTAGAGGAACAGGTAAATAATTGGAAAACTATTGCGGAGATAAGACAAGTCGCCAAAGAAAGTATTACTGAGGCGAATTATTTAAAAAATGACACAAAGAAAGTTGAAGCTGAGATAAATATTCTTAAGGAAGAACTCGTAAAATGGGAAGAAACAGAGAAAATGGCACTTAGCGTAGTTGCTTTTGAGAAAGAAGAAAGTACTATCAAAGAAGAGTTAAATATATTAAAGGGTAAAATCAGGGCATTACAAGAAAATAAGAGTGTCGCTAAAGATGGGTTGTGTCCATTTTTGCAAATGCCGTGCAAAAATGTTGAAGGAGATCTTCAGCAGTATTTCATCAATGAAATTAACAAGTTTACACCAGATTTAAATAATTATCAAGTGAAAGAACAGGCAGTACGAATAAAATTAAAAGATGCTCGGTTAGCTGTGACAAAGCTAGGTGTACTCCAAAGTAAAATGAAACAACTACAAACCTTAGAATTGCGTAAGCAAGATATATTGGATGAATTACAAAATAATAGAGAGATAATTTTAAATAAATTACAACCCCATGTGATAGAGAAGCTTACTCAAACACTTCTTGATGGGGTAGATGATATGCAAAATATTGTTAATCAGGAATTAAAAAATGGCGTTGAAGTAGAAACAGATGAATCAGTGAGTAAAAATATTATAGATATAGTGAAAGAATATGAAATACTATATAATGAATTTGGGGATATAGTTATCCTTTTACAAAAAGTTGATATGATAGAAGACATAGGAAATAAATTTATAAATAATAAACAAGCTAGAATTAGCAAGTATTTAGAAGAATGGACTGGCAAAGGGACAGGTATCTCGTCAAAATTAGATTATCAGAGGGAAAGATTCAGAAGAACAAGGGATGAGCTTGTGAAATTGAAGGAAGATAAAAAACTGGAGAGAAAAGAAATAGAAGCAAATGAAAAATCCCAAAGCCTCCTTCAAATAGATAAAGAAATCAATGAATTTGGAGATATGGAGTCTTGTTGGGAAAATAATGTTGAAAAGATGAAAGAGAAAAAACATTTTTATGTGCAGTATATGCAAAACAAGGAAGGAGCAGAAAAAAAAGAGCAATTAATAGTTGAACATAAGCGGATTTCTGAAGATGAAATTAGAAAAAGACAAGAACAAGAAAGCCTGGAAGCCTCTCTTGTTGAATTAAAAGGTAAATATAATCTTGAATGTTTGTTAGAGTTAAAGAATAAACGGGAGCTTTTGATAACGGAGAAGGTTAATAAGGAAAAAGATGGAACATTTTGTATCCAAGAAATTACTAAATTAGCTGGGATGGTAGAAAAAAAAGAAAAGATTAGGCGAGAGGTTATTATTTTAAATAAGGAAGTTAGTAAAGGAAAAAAGGGGCAGAAACTTTTACAAATACTGCGTTCTGTTTTGAAAAATAGTGGTGAAGAAATGGCGGATGTATATCGTCAGTATTTAGGAAGAGAGGCTAATTCAATTTATCAACAAATATCAGGAGAGAATGTTAATTTACTTTGGTCTAATGATTATGAGATAAAAATTATTGATAACCAGGAGGGAAAAGAAAGAGAGAGAGTTTTCACACAGCTTTCCGGTGGTGAAAAAATGACAGCTGCTTTAGCTGTAAGACTTGCACTTCTGAGACAGTTTTCAGGGTTTGGCATAGGGATATTCGATGAACCTACATCAAATCTTGATGAACAAAGAAGGAGTAATTTAGCAAGTATTATACCTAAAATCACCAAGGATTTGCGTCAGGTATTTGTTATCAGTCATGATGATACCTTTGACGCTATCACGGAAAATATAATTATGCTAAAAAAAGAAAAAGGGGTAGGTACTAAAGTTGTGTAGTAATGTGGAAGAGAAGAGAAAAAAGGTTATTGTTGATGCTGATGCTTGTCCTAGAAGTATAAAAGAAATAATTAGTATGTTAACCAGCGAATATTCTTGGGAAATGATTACGGTGGCATCTATTGATCATAATATTATTGGAGAACATAAGCATATTATTGTTGATAATGAATCACAAGCAGCAGATATGATGGTGATGAAAATTGCTAGTAAAGGAAATATAGTTGTTACTCAAGATTGGGGATTAGCAGCTATTGTCATGGGAAAAGGAGTACGCGTGATTTCTCCTAGAGGAATTATTTATGATGAAAAAAGCATAGATTTTCTCTTGGAAGAACGTGATATGAAAGCAAAACTTCGTCGTAAGGGTGGTAGAACGAAAGGACCATCTGCTTGGAGTAAAGAGGACGATGAAAGGTTTGAAAATAATATGAAAAAGTTGATGTGCCATAAGAAGGAGATAGTTGAGGAAGATTAGTTAAAATGAAATTAAATTAAATAGGGGGTGTAATAATGCACAATGCAAAAAAAATAGCATTATATTTAGTAGTTCTCGTAGTAAGTATGGTTGGATTAGCGTGGATAGCTACAATAGCTTTGAAGTCATATTATAAATTCTAATAATACGGATATAAGTATCATAATAAGTAAAATACCAGCTCCTATGATAAGGGCTACGACAATGGGACGCAGACCGTTGTAAGCTTCTTTGAAATAGGGGCTATTTTTGTGATAATTAATAGTCATGCACCTATTTATTTTAAACACATATATTAGAGAAATCAAAGAATAAAAAGGTGGTGAAGTGACATGGGCATGAATCAATTTTTACAGGTTCTTAACCAACTTCCTGAAATTGTGGAGCAACTAAAAAATATGGGGGAGGAAGAGAAAAGAGAATTTGTTAATAAATTGGGATTGCAAGATGAAGAAAAAGATCATGCTTTTAAAATATTCAATAGTTTTCAAGCTGGAGAGGCTCTAAACAAAGAGGAAAAAATAGCTGCTCAAGGGCTATTATTGAAGGTAATTGAGATGAATGATATGAAAATGTCTGACATACTAGGCAAAATATAGAAACACAAAATATGATGTAATTCATATTATATATTGGTGAGAAGTAGAAAAGAGGTGAATGATTTGACCAATTTGCAGTTTAATTATGATGGTTATAGAAGACCAGAACGGGAAAGGAATATGGGTTATTTTCCACCAAGATATTACTTCCAAGGGTATAATTATTATTCGTCACAGGATAGAGCTTCAAGTAAAAGTACAGAACAAAATTCTTGTGAAGATAAAAATCAGATACAAGAACAACAACAACAACAACAAGAACAACAACAAGAACA
>JAQUGH010000042.1:12243-15076 GCA_028684195.1 Clostridia bacterium
TCCAAGGGTATAATTATTATTCGTCACAGGATAGAGCTTCAAGTAAAAGTACAGAACAAAATTCTTGTGAAGATAAAAATCAGATACAAGAACAACAACAACAACAACAAGAACAACAACAAGAACAACAACAAGAACAACAACAAGAACAACAACAAGAACAACAACAAGAACAACAACAAGAACAACAACAAGAACAACAACAAGAACAACAACAAGAACAACAACAAGAACAGGAAATTGAAAATGATCAAATTTTAAAAGAAGAGATAAAAGAAAAGTTAGAAGCTAATACCGATAAGGAAAACATGAAAAAACAAAGCTCTGAACATACAGAAGATGAAAAAGAAGATAAAAAAAATTCATTTAATGTTAATGAAAAATTATTAGAAAAGTTAACAGAAACTGAAAACAGTTTAAATAGGTTTAAAGAAAAGGCTGATATTGGAAAAAGATTATTTGATGATGCTATTTACAAGTTCGATAGTATCATTCAAATAATAGAAATAGTTCGTGCTAATGAAGAACGTAAAAGTAATGGAGTAAAAACACAGGAGGATTCAACAAAAAGTTCCAAGGATTCTATTGATGAAATGCTAGAACTTCTACAAGGACCAGTTTTCCAAAAGGTTTTACGTCAATTATTTGTTGGTATGCTTGTTAATAAGTAGTTTTGATCAAATAGCTAATTGTAGCTAAAGTTGTAGATTTAAGATATTGGCTAGTTAGGAGGTAAAATAAATGGTTAATTCTTATGATGAATATATAAATTCAGAAAATCAAGAAGTAAAAAAAGTGTATGAAGAGGACGCAAGATTAAAAAAGTACAGATTAAATAAGGAAAATGATCAGATTAATATTATGGGTATAAAATTATCATATTCCAAAGGGTTTGGAATAGTATTCATGATAATATTTTTGCTACTGTTTTTTCCTGGAATTGGGGTATCTAGTTCATCTGTAAAAAGCAAGGGAAAAACAGTAGCTGATGCAAAGGGTAATTCATAATAATTACCCAATATATAATAAAAGGGAGGTAAAGATTATGTTGGAAGAGCAAGCTAATGTTGATTATGGTTGTGTACCTGGTTGTGGGGGAAATAGTTTAGTATGGATATTGTTCATTGGGTTACTTATTATTTGTATTTGTCCATATATCTTTCGTTCTAGCGGTCCTTGTCCTTATTAAAGAAAAGATTATGTTTAACAAATTAGAGACGCAAAAATGCGTCTCTAATTTGTTTGTCGTGGCACAAAATTTACTTTATTTCATAATATAAAGTAATAATTATTATAGAGCTACAAAAATGATTAGTCATTAGTGAGAATTAGTTAGGGAGGGAAATATAATGAAAAGAGTATGGGAATTCTCAGCACAAAAAGGAGTTTCAATCCTTGAAAGTGTTAATAATATGTCTAATGAGATGAAAAGCACAAAAGAAATGTGTATCTATTTGCGTAATTTATTAGAGAACGGAACATATAAGCTGGATTCTATATTAAATATTATTGGTGGTATAAAATCTAAAGAGCAAGAGATATTAGCTTCGGGTGGTGACCAGTCTTTTGTTGAGCAAATAAATGAAGAACAAATTGATAGTTTTTTGGAAATGCTAAAGTCACCTGCATTTCAAAAAATCGCTCGGCAAATGTTGACTAAATTTATTATGCAATCCAATAAAAAATGAGCAAACGATATTTTAATAAAATAATTAATTAAAAAAATAATATTTAAATGGAGGGACATACATAAAAAAAGCTCTATCCTATAGGATAGAGCTTTTTTATGTATCCTCTATTTACAAGCCCTTTTTCTGCATACAATCACGACAGTAAACAGGCTTGATACCAGTTGGTTTAAATGGAACTTGGGTTTCTATGCCACATTCATCACAGTTAACTGTATAAAATTTACGTTCTTCTCTATTATTATGTTGTCTGCGTATTTTACGACAATCAAGGCAACGAGTAGGTTCGTTCTGAAAACCTTTTTCCTCAAAAAACTCCTGCTCTTGAACAGTAAAAACAAACTCTCTTCCACAATCTTTGCAAATAAGAACTTTATCTTCCATATTTAATCTATTCCCTTCTGAGTTAGATTCCTGTTAACTTGAATAAATTTACCCAATCTAACCCTTGGGATAGATTACAAATGCGCTAGCATTCTCAAGCTAAAAACAGGTATTATCAAATTAATTATATACCAAATAAAATAATTTATCAAATAAAATCTTAAAAAAAAATTATTTCTTTCGTAATTACTAATATTATTTTGATAAAATACTAAGACTAATAGTATGCTAAAACGATTTGCTATTTATGGAACTATAGGTTGGGGTATGGAAATATTTTGGACTGGTTTAGGCTCACTGTTTATGGGAAATTGGGAGCTTCCTGGACATACATATATATGGATGTTTCCAATATATGGACTTGCAGTATTTCTAGAGCCGGTTCAAAATAAAATAGAATATTTGCCGTGGTATTTAAGGGGAACTATATGGGCTGTTATTATTTTTTCACTTGAATACTTAACGGGAGGGATATTAATAGGATTACTAGGAGAATGTCCTTGGGATTATAGTAATTCCACATTCTATCATGTACAGGGTATAATAAGATTAGATTATTTTCCTGTCTGGTTTGTTGTGGGATTATTGTTTGAAAGAATTCATGATAATATTGATGAGTATAAAATTTAATGTCTTGCATAGAATGGCGAAAACCTTTATCATTGGGATAGTTGGTCAGTTGGACAGTTGGTCAGAAAGGGAAAACTATTAAACGATAGTTAAACAATTGCTAAACTATTGTTTAACTATCGTTTAACTAT
>JAQUGH010000043.1 GCA_028684195.1 Clostridia bacterium
ATCATAGGAAGGTGCTTATTACAGAAAAGAAAGCACTTATTACATCTGCTAATCCACATGATGCTAGTGCTTATCATTCTAATATAGCGTTTGTAGTTGAAGGAGATATTTTGCAGGATTTGTTGGTATCAGAAAAGGCGGTAGCATCTTTAGGAGTTGACGAACCTAGGTATGAAGCGATACCTGTAAGTGCTGGAGACATCAGCGTACCAAAAAATATGGTTCCTGGTACATCAAATATTGATAATATGGAAATATGTTTACTTACGGAGGGGAAGATAAAACAACACCTTTTGCAGGAAATTAAAAAGACAAGCAAGGATGATGTTATTAAGATTGGAATGTTCTATCTTTCGGAAAGAGATGTTATTAAGGAGCTTATTAAAGCTTCTGGACGGGGAGTAGAAATTAATTTAATTTTAGATGCGAATAAGGATGCTTTTGGTATGGAGAAAAATGGGATACCTAATAGACCAGTAGCGGAAGAATTGTATAAAGAATCGGGAGAAAAAATAAAGATTAAATGGTATAAAACTCATGGGGAACAGTATCATACAAAGTTAATTTTAATAAGAGGTCGTGAAAAAAGTGTTGTTTTTGGAGGCTCGGCTAATTTAACCAGAAGAAATATTGGAGATTATAATTTGGAGACAGACCTTAAAATCACTGCAAATAATAGTAGTAAAGTAATCGAAGATGTTGAACAATATTTCAGGAGAGTTTGGAATAATACAGAGGGGATTTATACTGTGGATTTTGAGGAATATCGAGAACAATCTTTTTGGAAGAGGATTCTGTATCTGTTCCAAGAATGGTCGGGGCTTTCGACTGTATAAAATGATAAAGCAAAACTTCTCAATATCAAGACGGTTATTGACGTATGACCATTATAGGGGTAAAATACTCTAGTATGGAGTAATCGTAATAATATTTGAATCAAGAGGGAGGATTAATAATGGCGGAAAAAGATAGTGCTTGTAGTACTTGTGGTAGTATGGGTACTGAACAATGTTCTTCTTGCAGTGAGACAAAAAAGGGTCATGAGTTGAATAATATTAAACATGTTATTGCAGTCATGAGTGGAAAGGGTGGAGTTGGAAAATCCACCGTAGCAGCTTTATTGGCAGTTTCTTTGCAAAAAAAAGGATTTAAAACGGGAGTATTAGATGCTGATATTACTGGACCTAGTATTCCTAAACTTTTTGGTGTAAAAAAAGCGCCTGATGCTTCGGAGATTGGGATGTATCCTGTAAAAACCGATGAGGGTATGTCAATAATGTCGATAAATTTACTTTTAGAAAATGAAGATGATCCTGTGATTTGGCGTGGCCCTTTGATTGCCGGGGCTATTAAACAATTTTGGGAAGAAGTTATTTGGGGTGATTTAGATTATCTTGTTGTGGATTTACCTCCTGGTACGGGGGACGCACCGTTGACGGTGATGCAGTCTTTACCCCTTGATGGGTGTGTTGTCGTCACTTCACCACAGGATTTGGCAGGGATGGTAGTAAGAAAAACCATTAAGATGGCTAAAAAAATGGACATCCCTATTTTAGGCATTGTTGAGAACATGAGTTATATCGACTGCCCAAAATGTGGTGAAAAGGTTTATCCATTTGGGGAAGGAAAGACTGAGCTTATGGCTCTTGAATTTAATGTGCCACTTCTTGGAACATTTCCTCTTAAGACCTCTATCAGTAGCTTAGGAGATGCAGGTGAAATTGAGAAATCTGATGATTATCGTCTTTTAAAATTAGACAAAATCATTAACCATCATAAACAATAGTTTAACCATTGTTAAACTATTGTTAAACTATTGTTAAACTATTGTTTAACCATCGTTAATTGAAGGGAGGTGTGGTTGTGGCAAGACCACCTAAATTTCGTAGTGTGGAGTTTGAACCTCGGTATACGTATTTTAAGCCAGCGGCAGTTCCTAAATGGCAGTTGGAAGAAGTGGTATTGACTGTCGAGGAATTAGAAGCAATAAGGCTTAAAGATATGGAGGGTCTTGAACAGGAAGAATGTGCGGAAAGGATGCATATTTCTCGACCCACTTTCCAGAGATCTTTGATCAATGCAAGAAAGAAGATAGCAGAATCAATTGTTGAAGGTAAGGCGATTCGGATTGAAGGAGGAAATTATAGGCTGGCAAAAAGAGTTTTCAAATGTGATTCTTGTGATAATGAACTTGAAATACGTCATCGCCAAGAGCAAGATTCGGATTTGTTGTGTCCCAGATGCGGTGGAGCTATTAAAAAAATTTAATATAAAAAAAGCTATCATTTCCTATGAAATGATAGCTTTTTAGCTTTTAAGTTAAATATATTTAGTATAGAATCAGTGGTCACAAACATTCTGACCTATTTCAAGATTATTATTAAGGTAACTTAGAACTACGTTTTCTGGATTTCCTACGGGAGCTCCTGTTATTACTTTAATTCCTTGAGACAGAAAAAGATTTTGAGCACGAGCGCCCATACCACCAGTGATAACGAGGTCAGCGCCTTGCTCTTTGATCCAAGGAGGCAGGATACCAGGTTCATGATTAGGAGGTGTTATGAATTCTTTATTTAGTATTTTTTTCTCCTTTTCGTCTACTTCAAAAAAAGCAAATACTTCACAGTGTCCAAAATGCATACACAATTGTTCTTTTACAACGGGCATAGCAATTTTCATTTTTATCGCTCCTTTATATATTCAAACGTCTTTTCAGCTCATTTGCCATAGAAATTATTTCTTTAGCAGCTTGGCTTTCCTGATTAAATTCAACAATGCTTTGCTTTTTAACTTGAGCTTTAGTTATATCTTCATCATATGGTATTTTACCAATGATTTCAATCTCAAGTTCAGCACATTTTTCAACAATTTCTGAGACCTTGGAAGGGTTTATATCGATTTTGTTGATACAAACAAATGGTTTAATATGAAAATAATTTGCTAAATTAACTACTCTTTCTAAGTCATGAAGACTTGAGAGGGTAGGCTCAGTAACGATCAATATATTATCTGCACCAGTAATGGAAGCGATGACTGGACAGCCAATTCCGGGAGGTCCATCTACAAGTATTAATGGTATATTGTTTTCTTCGGCTTTTTGTTTAGCGTGTTTTCTTACTTCGGTTACTAATTTTCCCGAATTATCTTCACCTGCACCTAATTTTGCATGAACCATAGAACCATGAACGGTGTTTGATAAAAAGACATGACCTGCTAAGTTTTCACGCATATCTATAGCATCTTGGGGACAGAAATATGCACAAACTCCACATCCTTCACAGGCTATCTTGTCAATTGCAAAGTTAGCAGAAATAGCATCAAAGCGACATAATTCTTGGCATTTACTACATTGTGTGCATTTGTCTTTGTAAATATAAGCTGTTTTACCACTCCAAAATTCTTTTTTTATTTTAAAATCGGGATTTAAAATCAGATGAAGGTCAGCAGCATCTACATCGCAATCAGCCAAGACCTTGTTATCAAAAATATTAGCTAAGGATGCTACAATACTCGTTTTTCCTGTTCCGCCTTTTCCGCTAATTATGATTAGTTCTTTCATGAAGGAAGCACCTCCTTGATGTGTTCAAGTATATCAGCAAACTTTTCTTCATACTGTGGAAGCGCTTTAAGAAGCAGTATTCCTTCAGAATAAGCTCTGGCAATATGTCTATCGTGGGGTATTTCTAATATAATAGGAATATTTTGCTCTTTACAATAATCCCAAACAGTGGAATCGCCAATTGTAGAACGATTTATTCCTACAGCAAAAGGTATTTTAAGTTCGTTAACTACGTCAACAGCTAATTTTAAATCATTAAGACCAAAAGGTGTGGGTTCTGTGATAAGAAGAATAAAATCGCTATTCTTTAGAGATTCGATTACAGGACATGATGTTCCAGGAGGACAATCAACTATAACAAATTCATCATCTGTATTGGCATATTTTTTTACACTTCTAATGAGAGGAGGAGACATAGGTTCGCCGACCTTCAAAAGACCTTGAACAATTTCAAGTCCATCTGCAGTTCCGGTTTGAACGTCACCTATTTCTTTTTCTGATTCTGTTATAGCCCCTGTGGGGCAAACAATGCTACACCCTCCACAGCCATGGCAAAGCTCAGGGAAGACTAAAACCGTATCCTTGATGTTAGCAATTGCTCCAAAGTGACATATATCTCCACACCTTCCACATTTAATACATTTACTCATGTTTACGAGAGGAATTTTAGAGGTTGATTTTTCTGTGGAAGTCCAAGTAGGGTGAAGAAACAAATGACAATTAGGTTCTTCAACATCACAATCTAATAGTGTTACTGTTTTGTTTTGTTTTTTTAAAAAATAAGCAAGGTTAGTAGCTATGGTGGTCTTACCAGTACCACCCTTGCCACTAGCGATAGATATTTGCATAGTAATCAGTACCTCCGATTTTCAAAACTTACATCCAGTGTCCTTCAACGTTGTTACCACTAGCTTTTTGTAAAGTTCCATTTTTGAATTTATCTATTGCTTCTTGTACGGTAAGACCAGTCCCTAAATAGATATCTACATTGCCAGCAGTAAGTGTGCGAAATGCGTTAGGACCTACATTTCCGGTAATAACTGCCTCTGCCTCTGCTTTGATAATTGTTTGTGCTGATTGTATACCAGCACCTTGTGCGGAGGTGAGATTTTGTTCGTTGTCAACACTAATGTAGGAATCATTATCCAGATCATAAATAATAAACTGTGAAGTTCTACCAAATCTTGCGTCAAGGGTACTGCAAAGATCGTTTCCTGTGGCACTAATAGCTATTTTCATAGATTAACACTCCTTTCGATAATTATTAATTAGTATTACCTAATCTAATGAACATATGACCAAAAAAGATGTTGACATATGCTCAAAAACAATATACCATAATAGTGGGCATATGTCCATAAGATATTTTAAATTATTTATGAAAGGAGTTTGATTATTATGCCAAGATTTGATGGTTCAGGACCTATGGGTCAAGGCTCTATGACGGGAAGAGGGATGGGATATTGTAATTCCAATGTTGTTCGTCCGAGCTTTGGAGGAGGTATGGGTCAAGGATTTGGTCGTGGTTTAGGACGTGGATTTGGGCGTGAAATGGGAGCAGGCTTTGGAAGAGGCTTTGCTGCAGCGCCGGTTTATGACCAGGGTTATGGTTATGCAGGTGCAGTAGAGGTTGATGAGAAAACTGTTGTGCAAAATCGTTCTGTTTATCTGAAAAATTTAAAGAAGGATATTGAGAATGAATTAGCAGATAACGAAGGGATACTAAAGAATTTAGATAAATAGCGTTAAAAATGAATGAACAATAAAATCGAAGACTTGTTTGTTAAAGGTAGTAATACGTAGATGGTAAATTACGAATTACTACCTTTTTTTATTAATGTAACTAGGATAAAACAATTAAATAGCAAAATAAGAAACTGAATAAATAATATAAAATTATAGAAAACAGAATAAAAGAGGATTATAAATAAAAATGTAGAAATAGTAATAATATTAGTCCAATAAGTGTGTAATAATTTACTAAAGTGGAGGGATGTATTTTATGAAGGGTGTAATTGTATTATGTTTACAAGATGTTGTTAAAGAGAAGTTTGGGGAAAATGTTTGGAAGGAAACTTTAATAGAGGCTGGATTGGAACCAAATACAAGATTTTTGCCTGCGCAGGATATTGATGATCAAGCAATAATGGGTGTTATAGGCTCGTTGTGCAAAGTGCTTAATATATCGTTGCAGCAGGCGGCCGATGTTTTTGGGGAGTATTGGGTTTGCACTTATGCTCCGAAACTATACGGAATATATTTCAAAAAAGCTCATAGTGCTAAAGAATTATTATTAAATATGGACAAGGTTCATGAGATTACTACTAAAAATGTAAAAAATGCAAAACCACCAAGGTTCGATTATGAATGGGAAAATGATAAAACTTTAATTATGACTTATAAATCAGAACGTGGACTTATAGACATTTTAGTGGGTCTTGTTAAGGGTACAGGAGTATACTATAAAGAAGCTTTGGATGTAAAAAAAATAGCAGATAATAAGGTTCGAATAGTATTTTCTAATTAAAAAAGATTATTTCATGAAGAAACAGATAAATTACCTATAGTTACAGATGCCAGTGAAGTGCTTTCATTTAAATAGTAACCGTTGCTAAGCTCAGCTTTGAACTGTAATAGATAAGTAATATATTTTTGTTAAACTGCCGGTACTATTATGTATTGGCGGTTTTTTTTAATTATTATTATACGTTAATAAATTAATTGTACATTATAAAATACCAAAATCTATGTTATACTTATTGTAGTGTATATATCTAATATGTGGATTATTTAAACTAATCGTTGATTTAGTAGTAAGAAACGTTAAATTGATATGTACATTATAAAAGAAAATTTAGAAAGGCTGATGCTGTGATGAATATTTCTTTTTTCCTTACACCAAAACAAGAGATCATTTTTCTTTCATATCGTTCTACCATGCGTCAAGCTTTGGAAAAAATGGAATACCATCGTTATTCTGCTATACCGCTTTTAGATGAAGAAGGTAAGTATGTAGGAACGTTAACTGAAGGGGATATTTTGTGGAAGATAAAGAATACTCCTGGACTTAGCTTTGAGAATACACATAGAATAGCATTGAAAGATGTACCACGTCATATGTGTAATAAGCCCGTAAAAATTGATGCGAGAATGGAAAATTTGATTGACTTAGCTATAAATCAGAACTTTGTTCCAGTGTTAGATGATAATGATATTTTTATTGGGATTGTTAGACGAAGAGATATTATTGAATATTGTGCTAAGCTTTTGAATGGTTTAGATAAGGTATAATAGAGTTATATTTAGGGAGGGAATAATATGTCTGAAAGGAAAAAACTATTGATTAAGCTGGATAGTTTTAGACCTTTAGGAGATATGGTATATGAATCTCTTAGGGATGCAATTGTTAGTCAAGTATTAGCACCTGGGGAAAGGTTGATGGAAACAGAATTAGCTGAAGAAATGGGTGTAAGTCGTACGCCGGTCAGGGAGGCAATTCGTAAACTAGAGCTTGAAGGATATATTGTTATGCTTCCACGCAAGGGTGCTTATGTTTCGGGGCTTTCTATCAAGGATATTAATGATGTTTTTGAAGTAAGAGGAGCTCTGGAAGCGTTGGCGTCGGGTTTGGCAGCAGCAAGGGCAACACAGGATGAGATTGAGCAAATGGAGCGTGATTTGGTTGCTGAGGCTGCCCATTTTGAAACCAGTGATCTATTAAAAACGATTGAAGTAGATGTTAAATTTCATGAAATGATCTATAGTGCCTCGCGAAATACTCGTTTGCAAGGTTTGATTAAAGATTTACGTGATCAGGTTCAGAGGTTTAGAACGACTACTTTGGCTGTCCCTGGTAGAATGAAATTTGCATTGGAAGAACACAAAATGATTGTGGAAGCCATCGCTTCTGGAGATATTCAGGGAGCGAAGGATGCTGCTCGTGAGCATATTGAAAGTGCTGAAAATGCTTTTTTAGAAGTTATAAGTTACACAGAGGGAAAAGAATAGTGAACTCGTTTGGCTTTAGCTGAACATCAAAACTTCGGTGGGGGATCTACCCTCATCGAAGCAGAAAATTGGAAATATATTATGCCGATCCAAAAGACCAGGTAGTGCTTTGTGGTGACCTGGTTTTGTTTTGTAGGAATAAGCGCATAGTACTTCCGTTTTACAGTATATATTGGGAATATAGTATAGCAAAGATAAGAAGTATGGCTTCAGGAATATATAAAAGGCGAAAGGTTTTTGTGAAATTAGCAGAGAAATGATCTATGGATAATATTAAACAAAGATGCATAGGGGAAAGCATTGCTCCTATAAAATTACTTACAAAAGCAAGACAAGCATAACTCATAATTTGTGTTGGAGCTGCCAAGGTAATAATTATAGGCAAAGCAATGGTAATCCCAGGGATAGTTAAACCAGTGAGAAGACTGATTGAAAAAGGGAAAAGAATGGTAATTAAAAGAGGGTTAAGGTCTATACTTTCAAAGTAGTTTAAAAGCAAGTCGATGCTTCCACTTGCTTGGAGAATGTCGCGGAAATATATAGCACCAAAAATTACATAATAAAGTTTGGGGGAAAGAGATTTTTTTACCATGTTTACTAAAGTGATCAAATCAACTTTATAATAAATGATCATAAGAGATACAACAATTAAAAGGGCGAGTACGATATGTAGTTTCAAGATCAGCACCAAAAGAACTACTGTAATTACAGGGAGTATTCCTTCAAAAATATATAATATTTTTTTACAATATGTATTATTAATGTTATTAAGTGTTCCGGTTTCGATTTTATTAATATCTGAAGTATTAGGGTTAGCATGTATGTTTCTAAAAAGAATAGTACCAATCAACAAGGTAATTAGAGTAAAAGGAAACATTATCATAATAAATTTTCCAGTAGGAATGTTTAAAATTTCCACGGCAAGAAGATTTGCCGGATAAAGTGGTAGAAAATACTCCCATACATGACGATAATAATAGTTAATAACAGCTTTTTGTTCTCCGGTAGCAGTAACGTCTTTAGCGGCTTCTTCTACCATGGGTGCTGAAAATTTCGCACCACCTGGAGAAGGAAGAAGTCCTATAAAAGCGGGAAGAGCAGCCATAGCGAAGCAAGGATTGCCGGATAGACTTTTGAGACTTGAAACAAGGCGAGTTTTACTTCCAGAATTGCTCATGATATGTTCCATCATATTTATAAAAAAAAGAGCCCCTAATATTGTTAGGGTTGAAGGTGATAAAAAGGTGGTAGCTAGTGATTTACCGAGGGTAAGAAGAGAAATATTGTGTAAAACCCCGAATAAAAAAGAGGTAATTACAAATACATGCCCTAATTGTATGCGTTTTCTAGCCATAAAAACAAGAATTACTAATACAAAAATGTCAATAAATAATTCCATAATGAGCTTCTCCTTTGTAAAAAAATTAAGCAAAAATAACATCTCTTTAATTCTACTATAGTTTGAGTAGAATAAAAACACATAATAATTCACTATGGCTAATTGTTGAAAAAATACTATGGGGTGAAAACATGTTGTATCGTAATTATAGTCAATATTTACAAGAAAAATATGATGAAAAGGTGTATAAAATTCCAGTAAATCTTCCTGGTACTTGTCCAAATCGTGATGGTACAGTGGGCGTAGGTGGGTGTATTTTTTGTGATGAGAAAGGGTCTGGATTTGAGTGCCTTTCTAATACACTTACAGTACAAAATCAGTTAAAAAAGAACAAGGAATTTTATAATAAGCGTTTTGGAGTGAAAAAGTTTATAGCATATTTTCAGGCTTTTACCAATACATATCTTCCCTATGATAAGTTTTGTGAAAACATTTTGGCAGTTACTGAAGATAAAGAACTTGTGGGGATAGCTATTTCTACTCGACCCGATTGTATTGATGAAAAGTATCTTTTATTTCTTAAAGATATTGAGAAGAATAAAAATTTGGATATTACCATAGAATTGGGTTTACAAACGGTAAATTATCATACTTTAGATAAAATAAACAGAGGTCATACTTTAGCCGAGTTTATTGATGCAGTTCTAAGAATAAAGAAATATAATTTTGGTATTTGCACACATTTAATTTTAAATTTACCGTGGGATGGGGAAAAAGATGTAATAGAAAATGCTAAAATATTATCGGCTCTTGATGTTGATTTTGTTAAGCTACATTCACTTTATATTGTTAAAGGCACACCTTTAGGTAAAATGTACGAGAATGGGAAAATAAATTTAATCGGGATAAATGAATATATAAACAGAGTTATTATTTTTTTGGAATATCTTTCACCTCATATTGTTATTCAAAGAATTGTGGGAAAAGGGGTAAAGGATGACATGCTTTTTTGTAATTGGAATACAAGCTGGTGGAAAATAAAAGACACAATTGAAGAAAAAATGATTAAAGATGGGACATGCCAAGGTAAAAAGTGTTATTATCTTAATGGAAGGATTATACATAATCTTAACAAAGAAACTATGTCATAATATATATTTCTAATTTATGAAAGGGAGTGGGAGAATGAAAGATTATCAACCTTGGGATGCTTCGTGGAAGGATGATATTATTGAAATTCTTCTTCTCAAGCAGATAAATAAACCAGTAGAAATGCCTATGCTTTTTGGTTATCCTGTCTTTTTAAAAGCTCTAAACGATGGCGTTAAAGGGGAAGAATTATGGAAAGCTATTGCTGGGACGATGATTTATATTATGGGACATCAACCGGATAACAATAAGATTTCATCTTATGTTTATTGGATTAAACATTATAATCCATCTATATACAGGGAACTAGTTTACGATGGTGTTAATCAAATACTAAAGGGGAAATTTGAAAAACCCATTTGGCTTTTTCAAGCGGCATTAATTATTGAACCACAAAAAACAGAGGTGCATTATAATTTAGGATTAGCTTTTTATCATATGGGGCTGGAATTAATAGTGAATGATAAAAAACAAGAGGGTAGGAGCTGTTGGAGACAGGCTATACGATATTTTAAAAATGTCTTGGAAATAGATACAAAATTAAGCTTAGCTCAGTATTATTTAGAATGTATTTATAAAGAAATAGAAAATTAAGTTTGAAGGTAAGGATTAAGGAGGTAAGGTATAACATTGGCTTATAGAGGATATGTACATGTGTATACCGGCAATGGGAAAGGGAAAACTACTGCAGCGATAGGTCTTGCTATTCGAGCTTTAGGAGCTGAAAAGAAGGTTATGCTTTTGCAATTCATGAAGGCTAAAGCTTATAGTGAACATAATATTCTTTCTACTATTTCGGAAGACTTAACAGTAGAAACCTTTGGTAAACCTTTTTTTATTGTTAAAAAGGGTAGTACAGAAGATAAATTAGGAAAAGAGAAGGAAAAGGCTGTGATATTTTCACTAGGGAAGCCACCTTTGGAGTATCTAAAGGTGGTGAACAAGGGTGTAGTCAGAGCTAAAGAAGTTATAGCTAGCGGAAAATATGATGTAGTTATTTTAGATGAAATAATTGTTGCCCTTCATTTTAATTTGGTGACTTGGGAACAGGTGAAAGATTTAATAGACAGCAAAGGTGAAGGTATGGAATTAGTTCTCACAGGGAGAGGGGCGATACCTGAATTGATAGAAAGAGCCGATCTAGTTACTGAGATGCGTGAGGTAAAACATTATTTTAGGCAAGGGGTAGAAGCTAGAAAAGGCATTGAAAAATAAAGGACGAAGGGGGTCAGGCTTTTATAATTCAATAACTTTTATAATTAACAATGGTGTAGAAAATAAAAGGCATTAGTAATGTGCCTGTGCCTTTTTGTTATAGATAGACATAATTAATATACCTGTGACAAAACCTCCAATATGGGCCCACCAAGCAACAGAGCTTCCTTCTGTACCTGAGCTTGTTACAATATTGATAACCTGAATAAAGAACCAGAAAAGAAGAAAATATAGGGCGGGTATTTTACGCAAAAAAACAAAAAAGAAGACAAAGAAAAGAGTGGTAATTTTAGCTCGAGGAAATGTTATAAAATAAGCTCCTAGTACACCAGCTATTGCTCCACTGGCACCTACAAGTGGTATGGGTGAATTTGAGGCAGTTGAAAAATATATCAAGTTTGAGGCGATTCCTGCAAAAAGGTAAAAAAACACAAAACGGAAATGACCTAGTTTGTCCTCAATGTTATCTCCAAAGATCCATAGGTAAAGCATGTTAAAGAGGACATGAAACAAGCCGCCGTGTAAGAAAATGGAAGTTAAAAGAGGCGGATATATATAACCTAAAATAGGAAGACTTTCTAGTCGTATACTGAGTTGGGTAGGAACGAAAGCATAATTCAAAATAAATTCTTCTGTTTCAAGTGGGGAACTAATAAATTGCCTGAAGTATATGTATGAATTAATTATAATTAAAAGGACTGTAATAAACGGAAAACTACGGGAACGATTACTATCACGCAAGGGTATCATAATATCACCTCATTGTTATTTTACCAAATAATAACCTAAATATTATTATATTACAAAATAAAATTGAGCGTAATCCCTGTTTCCTCGATAAAGGGAAACTTCTTTCGGTAGGAGTTTTTAGCGACGTTTAGCTATTCGGATAAAAAGAGAGTTACGCTCTGTAAATTGTAGGTTTTAATGATGATGTTCAGTCGAGAAAATTATTATAGAATATTAGTACTTACTTGGACTGATTTTGTTCTTTTTGTTCTTCGGGATTGGTCATACTGTTATTGTTTATCATGTCCGAATCTTTTTTGCTGTAATGAAATATCCATTTTTCCTTTAAAGGTTTTTTATCTGCGCTTTCAGGAGTACAATAATTTTTAAGTGTCCAAAGCCAATTATTTATAGTTATACCTCCTAATATAATATGTTTTGTACTTTTTTGTTCAATTAACTTTTACTTTATATAATATGTATTTACAATAGAATTTGAAACTAGTGGGTTTAGACTAATATCATATTTTTATATACTTTTAAGTGTCTGTGAACTTGTAGTTATGTTATAGCTACTTATTAACTTTATGATTCTACGTCAATAATATTAGCTAGAGGTATATTTTCAAATGCTCCTAGTGTATTGCGACATTTTAAATAATTACCTTGTTGTTGAAGGGGTGCAATTTCTTTTTCTTGGGATCCGTTTTGGTGCCAAATTGTAATTCGTACAAATGATGATGAGGTGATAGCTTGTTGAAGAAAACTTTCCAGGTACTCTAATTTTTGTTCATCTAAGTAGGGATGGGGAAAGGGTACTTCTTTACTTTCTTGATATATTTTCCTTAAGTTAGGGTAAATAATTCGGTGACCTTCCCACATCTTGTTGTCTGTTGCCACCGTAAAAAACGCCTCCTTCCAAGAGGAAACTACTACGCAAAAGACTTTTTTCTCCAAATTTGTCTTTGATTTGATCAATAGCGTTATATAATTTTTCATCTTCATTAAAAAAACACAGTTGTTTGTTTTTAAGATGGGAGAGCTTACTAAGAGCAAGTCCAAGGAGGCGGACAGGTTCCTTCTCTTTCCAGTATTGGTTAAAGAGCTTAAGAGATGTATTGTAGACAATTTGAGGATAAGCTGTAGATTCTTTCAAGGTTTTTGATCGATGTATTCCGTGAAAATCGTTACCACGAACGGAAAGGGAGACGGTTCTACCTACATAATTCCCCATTCGTGTTCTTCTACAAATAGCTTCGGCTAGTTCCAAAAGAACAATTTGTATATCCTCTACTTTGGTATAATCTCTGGGAAGGGTAATTTGGTGACCAATGCTTTTAACGATGTCCAGAGAGTTAGGATCGACGGGGCTTAAATCCTTGCCATTAGCAAATTCATGGAGGCGTGTGCCTATGACGCCAAAACGTTTAGTGAGGAGTTCAGGGGAACTTTGAGCTAAATCTCCAATGATACGAATTCCCATGTTTTGCAGATGAACCTCCATTTGTTTTCCTACTCCAAACAGTTTTCCTACCGGAAGAGGCCAAAGACGATGAGGAATATCTTTTTCTGTAAGGATTACAAGACCATCCGGTTTTTGAAGACCGGCAGCCATTTTAGCTACAACTTTAGAAGAACCGATACCTACGGAGCAAAGGATTCCTACTTCATTTTTAATTCGTTTTTTAATATTTTGAGCTACGTTTAGGGGGGAACCCCATAATTTTTCTGTCCCTGTTAATTCTACAAAAGCTTCATCAATACTGAAAGGCTCTATTAAAGGGCTAAAATCACGTAATATATTAAAAATACGGTTAGAGAAATCCATGTAAGCAGGGTAATCAGGAGGACGTAAGATTGCCTGCGGACAGTAAATTAGGGCTTCCCAGATAGCCATTCCTGTTTTTACTCCCATGTTTTTTGCTTCATAACTGGCTGTTAGAATAATGCCGTGACGTTTTTGGGGATCACCTGCAATGAGAAGAGGGTTACCTTTTAATTTTGGTTCAAGGACTTGGGTCACACTAGCAAAGAAAGAATTCATATCTGCCAAAAGAATAGTACGCATAGAAAATGCACCTGCTTTAGAAATTATTGATGTATATTTAGTATAAACCTCGAACGTGTGTTCGTCAAGATGTAACTTTTTAAGCATTTGCAAAGCAAAACAATAGTATATTGAAAAAAATATTTAATATATTGTAAAATTACAAGTAATATGAGTTAATATTAAAATATGTGATTAAGGGGGTATAAATGATATGAGTTTTATTCCAGGAATGGTGGGGCTTAGAGGACAAGAGATAGACAACATTAGTGTAGTTGAGCAAATGTTTAAAGAAATGCATAAAGAGTGTAAGTCAGATAGTGCTCGTTGGTTAGAGCAATCTGAATTAGTATTGCCATTAGTTGTTGAAAAAGAAATTAAATCATATTGTCAACTAGCAATTCAGCAGGCACAAGATATTTGGGGGATGTCTGTAACACAAACAAGAGATGTTAAAAAATGGGCAGGTAAAGAAGTATGTCCAAGAGAAGAAGTAATATGTCAATGGTGTGATTCTAATCTCGAAAAGATAATACAAAGAATAGAACAAAATGAGGAAGAATATCTAGGAATTTGGTCTGATTCAAAAGACACGGGATTATTAGCCGAGCTTGTTGAAGAAAACTGGAATATTACTAGTGATTTTTTAATAACAAGCTATGAGAAGACTAGTTATTTAGCATATGATTATAGTAAAGAAAAAGGAAACTCAGGGCTACCGATTAGCAGGACGCTAGATGTTGTTTCTAATTTAAGGAAAGATGAAAGTTCATTAGAACCTAGTTGTATTATAGAAAGTAGGGAAGCATTAGATGAGTTATACGAAATTAGTAAGGGCGTATTAAAAAACAATTGTAAATATGAAATAGATAGTAAAACAGGAGGTTACTACACTTTAGGAGATTTGAAAGAAGTTACGGATAGAGTAAAAGACTTTGCGAAAGATATTAACGATGCTTCATTTGGACAAGTGGAATTTGTTAAAGAAAATAT
>JAQUGH010000044.1 GCA_028684195.1 Clostridia bacterium
GGTAAAACAGCAGTAACCCTTACAGCTATAAATGACCTGAAATACAATAGGTTTGAAATTAGTAAAGCGCTTATCATAGCACCAAAAAAAGTGGCCGAAGCGACTTGGCAAAAAGAAGCAAACAAATGGGACCATTTACACATGCTTAGAATATCAACGGTGTTGGGTTCAAAGCAAAAAAGGATTAGAGCGCTTAATACACCCGCTGATATTTGGGTGATAAACCGGGAAAATGTGCCTTGGCTTGTGGAGTATTACCGTAATGCGTGGCCATTTGATATGGTCGTAGCGGATGAATCCAGTAGCTTTAAAAACCACAAGGCTAAACGCTTTAAAGCCTTGACTTGGGTGCGAAAAAACATTTCGAGATTCGTAGATTTAACAGGTACGCCAGCACCTAACGGTTTACTTGATTTGTGGGCGCAGGTGTATTTGCTAGATGGGGGCAAGAGGTTGGGAGAAAAGTTCACCCATTACCGAGAACGGTACTTTGAGCCTGATCAACGAGACCGGGATCATGTTTTCAGCTACATGCCAAAACCAGGAGCTGATGAAATTATACATAAGCTTATCGGTGATATTTGCGTAAGCATGAAAGCAAAGGATTATTTAGATTTACCGGATTGTATTATCTCCGACATGCCGGTTGTTTTGGACGCAAAAGCTAGAGCCTCTTACGATGAACTTGAAAAGGAAATGTTATTAGAGGTTGACGATAGCACCATTGATGCAGGTACGGCAGTGGTACTAACGAATAAGCTTTTGCAATTATGCAATGGTGCTGTATACGATGAAAACAGGAATGTAGTAGAAATCCATAAATGCAAAATTGAAGCTTTTATGGAGCTTATTGAGGGGCTTAATGGTCAGCCGGTGTTAGTTTTTTATAATTTTAAGCATGACCTTGTAAGAATAAAAAAAGCTTTGTCAAAGTCGGGTTTGAGGGTGAGGGAACTAAAAAATCCGCAGGATGAAAAAGATTGGAATAATAAGCAGATTGATGTTTTACTAGCCCATCCGGCAAGTTGTGCGTATGGCTTAAATTTACAGGATGGCGGGAATCACATAACTTGGTTCGGGTTTAACTGGTCGTTAGAGCTATATCAACAGGCGAATAAACGGCTGCATAGACAGGGGCAAAAGAATACAGTGTTTATACACCGCTTGGTAGTACAAGATGGTCGTGATGAGGATGTTATTGCGGCGTTGGAAGACAAAAGTGATATGCAAAATAAGCTTATAGATTCTTTAAAAGCAAGAATTGAAAAATATAAAAAAGGGGCTTGAACATGGATATACAAAAAGTAAATCTAACAAAAGCTATTGAGATAATCGAAACCAGGGAGCCGTTGGGTAAGTTTTACATTATTGAAAATGATGTGTATGTTGGTATTGATAATACAAAAGGGGACGCGTGGACGGAAGAATTTAAGTCATTAGCAGCTTGTAAAAGGTGGTTAGGGGAATGAAAAAGGAGGGGAAAAAAGAAATGACATTTTACATTATTGACGATACACCGAATACAATACGGCAATTAAAAATCAGCCTCGAAGGGTTAGGTGAGTCATGTTATTGGATTGATACTACAGGGATAAAACATAAGAGTGGGTTGCCCGCAAATTATCTGAACTTTTCTGATCCAATTTCAGTTGATTTCAAAAAAAGAATATGTTCATATGTGGATAAAGGTAGTATTTTTTTAGTTGACTTAGCTCTCAATGAGAATGAGCGGAAAGCTGTGGATAGAAAGTATATAAGAAAGATGCCTGGGGAATTGTTTACAGCTAAAATAGCGGCTCAGGTAATTGATACCTTGAAAGATTATGATAATTGTGCCAAAGTTAAAGTTATTTCTGGTATTTGGAAACCCGGTCAAACTGATCAATGGGAGGAACCTTTAAATGAGATAAAGGATAAGTCATGGTTTTCAACCATAAAATTCATTTCAACTGGTGTCGTCAGGGATGCATATCTCTATCCAAAAACCAAAGATTATTTGATAGGTGGTTGGGAAAATGAAAAAGAAACAACGTGTAGCATGTTTCTGTTGTAAAGGTACCGGAAGTGTGTGGATTAAATTTTTGTTCGAGTATATTACAAAAACATGTCCGGTATGCAAGGGTAAAAGACGGATTTAACAAATAAGATAAATAATGGAGGTTGAGGATAGCATGAGAAATACACTTGGTGACCTGAATAATCATTTATTTGCGCAGCTTGAGCGTCTGGGTGACGAAGAATTGACAGGGGATAAATTACAAGAAGAAATTAATAGGGCGAAATCGATTACTTGCGTTGCATCACAGATTATATCAAATGGTTCTTTAGTTCTCGAAGCAAAAAAATTAACAGACGATAGAATAGACGCCGATACTAAAATGCCTAAAATGTTGGAGGGTTAACATGGTCCATAAATATACAAAGGAACAGGCTGACTTTATTGCGGATAATGTAAAAAACCGCGGTAATGCGGAGCTTACGGAAATGTTTAATAGATATTTTGGGTTAAGTTTAAGTATTTCAAAAATAAAGAGATACAAGGCAAATCATAAGTTAAGTAGCGGTTTAGACGGTAGATTTAAACCGGGGCATGTGTCATTTAATAAAGGTAAAAAAGGTGTAGGGGGTTGGGAGCCTACACAATTTAAAAAGGGTAATAATCCGTGGAATTATAAACCTATCGGTGCCGAAAGAGTTGATGGTTATGGCTATACAAATATTAAAATTGCGAACCCTAATGTTTGGAAAGGTAAACACATTTTAATTTGGGAAAAAGAAAACGGTCCGGTACCTAAGGGACATGTAGTTATTTTTGGAGACGGAAATAAATGCAATTTTGACATTAATAATCTTATTCTTGTCTCACGTGCACAATTGGCAGTATTAAACAAGCATAAGTTGATTTTTAATAATACGGAATTAACAAAAGCGGGAATTGTTATAGCGGATATTTACCGCAAAATAGGCGAAGTAAAGAGAAGATAGACAAGGTGGTGGTGAGTGATGCGGATAGAACAAACATTAAGGGAGTATAAGAAAAAGAAATCCATAGTAGAAACTACTTTAGCAAGGATTGAGGCGTTTCAAGTTGCCCTTGAAAATCCCGACATGTACGTATATGTCATAGTGACTAGGGGGAAAGAATTAGGGACGCCAATAGAATATTTTTATAACGGTTCAACCGTTGAAAATGAAATATTTGACAAAGAAAAAGCAAAGGAACTATTAAAAGAATGGATCGCTGAGGATAGAGAACGAATATTTTTTATCAAGCTAGAAGTAGAACAGATTGAAATAGCCTTAAACAGTCTAACAACTTACGAGAAATACGTCATTGAAAGCAAATACTTTAATAACCTGTTTTGGCGTGACATTGAAACTAGCCTAATGAGGAAATTCCCGCAAAAATTCCCATTGACGGTAGCCGGAATAAAAAAAATTAACAGAGAAGCATTGGACAGGTTAGATGAAATTATGAGCCCTTTTTGCCCGCAAACTGAAAAGTATCCAAAAAGTATCCAAAATTTATCCGAAAAGTAACTGTTTTTATATTTTATCTGTGTTATTATATAAGCTGAACAGAAAAACAAACATACAAAAAAAGTAGTCACCTACACGGAGGCTACTTTTTTATTGTCGAATATTGTCGGAATATTATTCAAGGATTTTAGTCTTCTTTTGCCGAATTAAGGTAGGTGGAAAGGGGGTGTGTAGATATGTCGTTTGAATCTCATAATTATGCAATAAAAATAGAAGGCTTATTAAGAGATGTATTTGATTGTGACAGGGCAGGTTTTGGTGGTATTGCTGATGCGGATTTCATAGAAAGAAGTGCATATACTGCTATAGCGTGTGCATTAGCTAGATACTATGGGGTAGTAAGTGAAAAAGAACAGAAGAAAATCGAAGAATATTTAAATAGATACAGTTTTTACAGTGATAAAAGACTAGAAGATATTATAAAGGAATTCAAAAACTCGGAAGTTGAAACAATGATTAATGAATTTAAAAGTTTATTGAAAGAGTTAAAATAAGGAGCCTTCGGGCTCTTTTTATATTACATAAAATAAGGTAGGTGAGGTGATGTGGCAAAGCTAACAGCAAAACAGCAGAGATTTGTAGACGAGTACTTGATTGACCTTAATGCAACACAAGCAGCTATTCGTGCAGGATATTCAACCGAAACAGCAGCGGTCATTGGGTGTGAAAACCTAATAAAACCTAATATTAAAAGTTCCGTAGATAAGGCACTGGCTAAACGTTCACGTCGGGCAGGTATAACCCAAGACAGAGTATTGCAGGAGTTTGCTAAAATGGGGCTTGCGGATATGAGGAATTTTATTGATATCGTTGATGGGGAAGTACAGCTTAAAAATATGGAAGATATATCCCCTGAAGACTCAGCTTGTATACAGGAGATAACGACTACTAAAACAACAAAAACAATCGGTGAGGCAGAAATAGAAACAACAGTAACCAAGATAAAGTTAGCAGATAAAAAAGGTTCCTTGGAGGCATTGGGACGTCACCTGGGGGTGTTTAACGATAAGCTACAGATTGACGCAAATATGAAAATAGAGATAGTTGATGATATAAAATGAAATTGTCTAGTTTAATTGCTCCTAGCTTTTTTGATCTTCATAAAGAAATAAAAACAGAAGTCAATAATGAATATTGGCTAAAAGGAGGCAGAGGGTCTACTAAATCTACTTTTATTTCGATTGAGATATTATTAGGTCTTATACAAGATAAAGACGCTAATGCTATTGTTTTTAGACGTTATCAGAATGAATTAAGAGATACTGTATTTGGACAGTTTGAATGGACAGCGGCGAAGATGGGAATAGCTCATTTTTTTAAATTTCAAGTAAGCCCAATGCAGATTATATACATACCTACGGGTCAAAAAATTGTTTTCAAGTCAGCTGATAACCCCAGAAAAATAAAATCAATAAATCTTGGTAAGGGATATATCAAGTATGCTTGGTTTGAAGAAGTAGATCAGTTTGCGAGCATAGAGGAAATTAGAAATATTATTCAATCATTATTCAGGGGAGAAAATCATAAAAGATATTCTTTTTATTCGTTCAATCCTCCTAAGAGTGCAAGGTCATGGGTAAATCAGGAGGTTAAAATACAAAAGCCGGGCAGGAGAGTACACCATTCAGATTATAGAGATGTTCCGGAAGAGTGGCTAGGAGAAACATTCATTGCAGAAGCAGAGCATTTACAAAAAACTAATGAAATGGCGTATAAACATGAATACCTGGGGGAAGAAGTAGGAACAGGGTTAGAAGTATTTAACAATATTACTATAAGACCAATAACAGACCAAGAAATTAAAGTATTCGATAGAATAAGACAAGGTTTAGATTTTGGATACGCTGTAGATCCAGTTGCATTTATAAGAGTTCATTATGACAAAACAAGAAAGAGGCTTTATATTTTTTATGAGTTCAGTGGCATTCAAATATCAAACAAAAAGCTATATGATAGTGTGAAATACTATATTAATTATTTGACTATTGCTGACAGTGCAGAACCTAAATCCATAGCTGAATTAAAGGGCTATGGTATGAAAATTAAAGGAGCAAAGAAAGGTCCCGATTCGGTAGAATACGGGATTAAATTTTTGGCTGAAAGCATAGAAGAAATTATTATTGATTCTGAAAGATGCCCCAGAGCAGCTAAGGAGTTTATTAACTATTCGCTAGATGTAGATAGAAACGGAGAAGTAAAAAGTCAATATCCAGATAAGGACAATCATACAATTGATTCCGTCAGGTATAGTCTTAATGATGATATGAAACAGGCGAGTATACAAGTATTCAAATAAGCGAGGTGAGAACATGATATTCAATAGCAGCGTTAACATGTTGACAAAAGAAGAGTTAATAAAAATCTACATAGACGAATTTAACGCATCCCCTGAGCGTCGGTTGATGATTAAAGGTGAAAAATATTACAGAACCGATAACGATATCTTTAACAGAAAAATGATTCGTTATGAAAACGAGTTACCAGTTGAGGATGAAACTAAAACTAATAATAAGTTAGCACATGGTTTTATGCACACGCTTGTTGAGGACAAGGTTAATTATTTGCTATCTAAACCCTATACTTTGAGTTGTGAAGATGAGAAATATTTAGATGCCGTTAAAAATGTATTAGGCAAACGGTTTCAGAAAAAATTAACCCAATTAGGAACTGAAACAAGCAATAAAGGGGTAGCTTGGTTACATGTGTATATTGACGGTGAGGGTAATTTTAAAACCATGAAAATACCTTCTGAGCAATGTATTCCTTTATGGGTAGATAATGACCATGAAGAGCTACAAGCATTTATTCGATATTATGATGTAGAAGTATACGAAGGTAAAGACAAAAAGATTGTAACCAAGATTGAATATTGGACACCTGAGAATGTTGAATATTATGTAATGCAAGATGGTAAAGTTATTTTAGATGCTGAAAAGTATCTTGATGATGATAATAATTATGATGGTCATTTTAAAATTAATAATGTACCTAGCTCCTGGGGAAGAGTGCCTTTTGTACCATTTAAGAATAATAATTTTGAATTACCTGATTTGCAGTTTATAAAGAGCTTGATAGATGATTATGATTTAACTAGATCAGATGTTGCGAATCTCTTAGAAGATGTTAAAAATATTATTTATGCTCTAACAGGTTATGGCGGTGAAAATTTAAGCGAATTTATGCGAGACTTGGCTTATTATAGAGCAGTTAAATTAGATGAGAATGGTAAGTTAAATAAGGTTGAAACTACAATAGATATAGAAGCGGCCAGAACACACTGGGAAGCACTTAAAAAAGATATAAATACTTTTGGTGGTGGTGTTGATAAAGACAGTGATAAGTTAGGTAATAGTCCTTCCGGAATAGCATTGAAGTTTATGTACTCCGGTTTAGACCTTAAATGTAACGCCATGGAGGATAATTTTAAATGGGCTTTTGAACAATTACTGTATTTTGTAAATATGTATCTTACAATCACAAAACAGATTGCATCTGATAAAGAAATTAAAATACTATTTAATAGAAATATTGCTATAAATGAATCTCAAGTTATTACGGATTGTCAGAATAGCATGGGCGTTATAAGTAAAAAGACTATTATTGAAAATCATCCGTTTGTAGAAGACGTTGACGAAGAGCTGAAGCAAATTGAAGAAGAAAACAAGTCACAAGAAGCTGATATGTTTAACAACTCCAAAGAGGGTGATGAGTGATGTCTTACTGGGAGCAACGTCAAGAGCTTAAATACATTGCCGGTGAGAAGAAAATAAATACCTATTACAAGAACCTAAAAAAATCATTTATACAGTCAAAAAGAGAAATTCGGACTGTTATAAATGATTTCTATGTTAGGTATGCGTATGAAAATAAAATAACATATGCGCAGGCTCAAATCAGGTTAAGTAAAGCTGAAATAGGGGAATTGCAGGACTTTATAGACAGGGTAAATAAGAACATGGGAAAGTATAATTTAGAACTCAACAACATGTCTATTAAAGCGAGAATTACCCGATATCAAGCATTAGAGAAACAGATTGATGCTACCCTCCAACAGTTATACGCTATTGAGTACCAGCGTAAAGGGGAAGAACTCCTGAAAGATGTATATTCTGATTCGTATTATCAAACTTGGTATAACATAGACCAGTACCACGGCTTTCATAGCGAATTTGCACAAATCAATCCAGTAGCCGTTGATGAATTAATTCAATATCCGTTCAATGGTGCTAATTTTTCAACACGGCTTTGGAAACAAAAGGACTATATGCTCCAGGTTCTTAATGAATCAATTACAACTATGCTGATACAAGGAAGAAACCCCAATACATTAGTATCTGAGTTTGCTAAGAAGTTTAATACTAAGGAATATGAAGCTTATAGGCTCCTGCATACAGAAGGATCGTTTATTATGGAGCAGGCAAGCCAAAAAGCATACGAAGAGGATGGCGTGGAAAAGTATCAATGGCTTGCAACATTAGATTCAAAAACCTGTGAAGATTGCCAACCACTAGACGGGAAGATATTTGAGGTTGGTAAAGGTATCACGGGAGAAACTCTCACGCCAAAGCATTGCTTTTGTAGATGTACCACTGCGCCGTATTATGACGATGATGATTGTTCAGAAGATACAAGGATTGCGAGAGGGGTTGATGGGAAAAATATTTATGTCAAAGGTGACATGGATTACAAGACATGGTATAATGAATGTGTAAATAATAATCCAAAATCCGGTAATATTAGTGATAAAACATTTACCAATTTTGTACCTAATATATCAGATGAAGCAATAGAAGGAATTATTAGTACACATAAAGATGTAGTAAATCACGGTTTAAAAACAGGGAATGAAAGAGTAGCAACTGTTTTTAAAGATAACGGCAAAACAGCATATAAAAATTTAGATGGTACTAATAATCAAGTAGTATTCACAAATGATATAACGGATTTTTTAACAAACGCACCTAAGAATAGTTTAATTAGTACTCATAATCATCCAGCTTCATCAAGCTTTTCTGATGCAGATTTAAATGTTTTAAATAAATATAAATCAATTGATACAATTACAGTACAAGGTCATGATGGCACAAAATATATGTGTAAGGTTGGCAAAGGGACAAGGCTTGGATGGGATGAAATACATAAAAGTTATCAGGATTTAAAAAGTGAATACTTTAATTTTTATCAAGGGAAGATATATAAAGATAAGTCATTTTTAGAAGATGCTTGGAAAGAGCATTCACATAATATTTTATCTGAAATGGCTAAACAAAATAATTGGGAATATAAAAGAATCGTGACAGATGATTATAAAGAGAAAGCTAATAAATATGAAAAAGAATTAAAAGAGTGGAAAGAAAAACAAAGTTGAGGTGAGAAATATGGATAAACCAATTGGACTTGACCTAGTTGATAATAAACCTGATTATAGTAAAACATTAGAAGAGAACAAGAAGATATACAGAGAAAATTATAAGAAAGTTTATGGTGTATATCCAAAAGAAGAGGATTAATATTGTAAAAAATTAAATATGATTGTTTTCAGCATCCTATAAAGGGTGCTTTTATTATGCTTGAAAGAAGGTGAATGAAATTAAAATAAATATTTTAGGGACTGATTACGAAGTTATAAAAGATAATCCAGACAGTAATCCAAAGTTAAAAGAATGTGATGGCTATTGCGAGAAATACAGTAAAAAAATAGTTGTACAAGATGAGTTTCCCAAAGATAATATGACCGCAGAAAAATTAGAGCTATATCGAAGACAAATATTAAGACATGAGATTATTCATTGCTTTATGTATGAAAGTGGGTTAGATACTAGCAGCATTATGGGTAATAGTGCTGAGTTAAACGAGGAACTAACTGATTGGATAGCAATTCAGTTTTCTAAGCTGCTAAAAGCATTCAAAGAAGCTGAAGCTTTATAAACGCCAATGGGCGTTATTTTATTATGCCGTCACTTTGGTATTGTCGGACGTAAACTGACAAGACAAATATCGTGGACGATACCCACGTAAAAAAGCGTAATTTGAAAGGATGATTGAATATGAAAAAGGAAGATTTGTCAAAGGTTGAAGGCTTAACAGAGGATCAAATTAATTCCATTATTGCGGTATCAACAGAGGAATTAAAAGGGTTTATTCCCAAAGCAAGATTTGACGAAATAAACGACACTAAGAAGGAGTTAGATCAGCAAATCAAGGACAGAGATAAACAACTCAAAGACCTGCAGGATAAAGCAAAAGGAAACGAAGAGCTTGAAAGAACCATTGCGACCTTACAAGAAACTAACAAAACGGCAAAAGAGACTTATGATGCAAAATTAAAAGACATGACAATTAATTCTGCAATTCAAGCAAAACTCACGGATACAAAGTATCCTGATTTGCTAGTTACTAAGTTTGATAAGTCGAAAATAGTTGTTAGTGTAGACGGTGCGGTATCTGGTATTGATGAACAGTTAATAACTATTAAAGAAACCTATAAAGACTTATTCGTGCCTGTTGTTACTGGCAAAGGACCAAATAACACAGGCGGAAGTGGTACCGGTGTAAAAAATCCTTGGAGCAAAGAACATTTTAACTTAACAGAGCAGGGAAAAATGCTCAGAGAGAACCCAGAACTAGCAAAGCAGTATAGGGCTAGTGTGTAACTATTAATAATATTTTAGAAAGAAATGAGGTAATTTATTATGGCTAAAACAAAAATTAGTGACATTATTGTACCCGAGGTGTTTAATCCTTACGTAATACAAAGAACAGCAGAGTTGTCTGCACTATCGCAAGCAGGAATTATTTCAAATAGCCCTGAATTAGATGCTTTAGCATCCAGTGGAGGTAAGCTTATCAACATGCCTTTTTGGAATGATTTAGATGGTGATGATGAAGTGTTATCTGATACAGATGCATTAACACCCGAAAAAATCACTGCGGGCCAAGATATAGCTGCATTATTCATGAGAGGGAAAGCTTGGTCAACTAATGACTTAGCAAAAGCTTTATCTGGAAGCGATCCTATGGCTGCAATCGGTGACTTGGTAGCGGCATATTGGGCGAGGAGACGACAAGCCCTGTTATTTTCTATGCTGAAAGGTGTGTTCGCAAGTTCAACGATGTCAGAACTTGTGTCTGATGTATCGGCATTAGAAACTGGAAACACCTTGACTGGGAATACTTTTATTGACGCGTTAACTTTATTAGGTGATGCAGCGGGTAAAATTACAGCAGTGGGTATGCATTCCGGGTCTTACGCTTCATTGCAGAAACAAAATCTTATTGAATTTATCCCCAATTCTAAAGGTGAAGTGAATATACCAACATACTTGGGTAAAAAGGTTATTGTTGATGATAGCTGTCCTGTAACTACAGGTGTTTATACCTCATATTTATTTGGTGAGGGGGCTGTTGGTTTAGGTAATGGATCAGCACCAGTGCCAACTGAAACAGACCGTGATTCCTTGGCAGGTGATGACATACTTATTAATAGACAGCATTTTGTGTTACATCCAAGAGGCATTAAGTTTAACAATGCATCCGTAGTTGGTGCTTCCCCATCTAACACAGAAGTCGAAACAGCTGTTAATTGGACTAAAGTTTATGAAAAGAAAAATATTCGTATAATTAAATTTGTTCACAAAATCTAATAGGAGGGGTATAAATGAGTGCAACAGCATTTCAAAGGATGAGACGTGCGAAGGAAGCCAAGGAAACTTTGGAACTAGCTAAGGTTAAGAAGAAAGAAGTTCAAGGTCCTACTGTGGCAGAAATAAAAGCCATGCTTGATGAAAAAGGCATTGAATATGATGCTAAAGCTAAGAAAGCTGATTTAATTAAATTACTGGAGGGTGCTGAGTAATATCAGCTCCCTTTTTTAAAGGAGTTGATAAGGTGCTTATAACGGATTTAATTGTAAAAGTAAAAACCAATTTAAACATAGCTGATACAAGCAAAGATTTAATTATCAATGACGTGTTACAGGAGGTAATGAACTATTGCAACCTGCCAAAAGTACCGGTTGAAGTGTCCGCTGAACGATTGGGTATAACAGTAGCTGAAGCGTATGACCTAATAGAATTACCTGCTGAACTTGAACCTTTTGTCCGGAAGAAGGTACAGGGTATTATTAACTACGAAGCAGAAAACGGAACAAGTGTTGTATTTGACGTAAAGTCCACTAAAGAGGGTGACACGTCAATAACCTATAATACTGACGAAATATCAAAAGAAACTATTTATGGCTTATCTAATAATGATAAAAAAGCACTCCAACGATTCAGGAGGATGCGAAAATGAGCAATCCGCTTGAAAGGCTTTGGAAGGATAAAATGGATATTTACCGGTGGAAAGAAACTGTTGTTAATAAAGTTACAAAGAGTTCAGAACAACTTAAGTATTCCAACGTTAAATGTCACTACAGCAAAGGTTCATTAACTAACAAGGGAGATAATGGAGTACCTACATTGATTAATTCATATAAGCTATTCTGTAGCTTAGAAACGGATCTAAAAGAAGGTGACAAGGTCATAGTTACTCAGCGTAACAGTAAGCAGGTTACCTTATCAGTTGGAGAAGGATTCCCTTATACTACACATCAAGAATTTAGTGTAAAGCGAGATGGGACAGCATGAGTAATTATAGCGATAATAAAAAAGCCATTGAGCAATTTCGTAAAGAACTAAAATCCATGCTTGGTGATATATCAGATATTGATGTTCGATGCCTCAATAAAGCCGTAAATATAGGGCTAGGGGACGTTAAAAGAAATACTCCCGTGGATACAGGTTTTATGCGTAAAAGATGGCATACTACGCCCGCTATAAAGTCAAAAGACGGGGTGACAAAATCATTAGCTAATCCAGCCGATTATGCAAGTTATGTAAATGATGGACACAGAATTGTTGATAAAACGGGACGAACAACAGGTTTTGTTGATGGTCAATTTATGTTAGAGGGTGCAATACACAAAGTAGATAAGAGTTTAAAACGAGAATTCGAGAAAGAAGTTGAGAGGGTGAATCGTAAACATGATAAGTGATATTAAGCAAGCCATTGTAAATAAGCTGTTAGAGATTTATCCTTCTGGATACACAATTTACGATGAAGATATTCCTCAAAACTTCAAAACACCATCTTTTTTAATTACTCTTATTGAACAGGATTATAGTAAACGACTTAATACAATATACAAAGGTCTAGTATCTTTTGATGTAGCCTATTTCAGCGACAAAGGAATTGCAAAAATAAAAGCAGATTGCTTACAGAAACAAGAAGCTTTACTTCGGGCGTTTGATTTCATAGGTACCTATAAAGTATTAAATAAAAATGCTCGGATAACTGACAATGTGTTGCACATGACGTTTGATGTAAGTTATTCAGAGGTAAAAACTGAAACAGAGATACCTATGCAGACACAAGAAACAACAACTAATATTTAGAATGGAGGGTTAAAAAATGGGAGGAACATGGATAAGTCAAAATAAAATATTGCCTGGTGCTTATGTTAATTTCCTTACCAATGCCCCGTTATCTATTACACCAGGTGACAGGGGTATTGTTGTATTATTACAGGAAATGAGCGTAGGCGATGTAGGGGGAATGTATACCATTACCGCTTTAGATACAAGTGAATATCCTGCGGCGGTCAGTGCTGCAGACAAGCTACTTGTGAATGAAGCATTAAAAGGAGCACAAACGGTTATAGTCTATAACTTAGGTGCTGCGGCGCATACTGAAGCGGTAATAACAGCGGCATTAACAGTTCTTAAGACGGTAAACTTTAATGTACTGTGTTATCCGTTTGTAGATGCAACTAATCAAGCGGCAATTCAGACGTGGGTTAAAAGTATGCGTGATGATGAGGGGGCCAAGATACAAGCTGTACTTGCTGACCTTGTAGCGGATAGTGAAGCAATTATCAATGTTACACAAGGGGTTAAATTGTCCGATAACACTGAATTAACAGCGGCACGATGTACTGCTTGGGTAGCAGGTATTACTGCAGGTGCAAATATCAATCAGTCCAACACTGGCAAAAAATACGTAGGGGCGATTGATGTAGTACCGAGGATGACGAAAACCGAAATGGAATCTGCTATCACAGCCGGTAAATTTATTTTTAAAGTTGATACAGCACAAAATGTCACAGCGGTTTATGATATTAACTCTTTGACAACTACCACGGTCGATAAAGGGGCGCAATTTACAAAGAATAGAGTTATTCGTACTATTGATGGTATCAATAACGATGTTGTTGAAATATTTGAATCTAATTATGTTGGCAAGGTAAATAATAATGCTGATGGCAGGTCACTTCTTAGGGCAACTCTAATTGAGTATTTTAATGAGCTACAACGGCTAGCGGCTATACAGAATTTTGAGACAGATGATGTAACTGTATCCGCTGGTACTGATAGTGATGCGGTTGTTATTGGTTGCTATGTTCAGCCAGTGGATTCGGTTGAAAAAATCTATATCACAGTTAATTTATCCTAAGAAAGGAGGAATAACATATGTCTGATAATTATACAAGGTTAGCTGATACAATATCCTCTCATGAGGGTAACGCTTATGTAACACGAAACGGAAAAAATAGAGAGTTGTTTGAAATATCGTCTTTAAAGGCGCAGTTAGATTTGATTGTACAATCTAAAAGAATGCTTGGAAACAGAATGACCCAGCATAAGGTAATTGGGGCCGAGGGTACAGGCTCCTTAACGATGTATTTTATGAACAGTGAAGCACTTAACCAAGCTATAGATTATATAAAAAAGGGTGGTTACAGTGGAATTAAAATACAGGTAAAGAATGAAGACGCTCAGGCAACGGTCGGCAAGCAGGAAGTGGTTATGCTGAATGTGATATTAAACAGCCTTCCTGTTGCGGTGTTAGACGATGAGTCAGATGATCCTATAATTTTCGATACCGACTTTACTTATGATGATATTGAAAATCTTGAAAGCTTTGCTTTGCCGGAAAACTATAGATAAAATGGGAGCATAAGCTCCCATTTTAAAATTTAAAAAAGAAAAGAGGAATATAAATGAGTTCATTAAAAGCATTTTTGAATCCGATACAGGTAGAAAACAAAGAGGTTATTGTATCAAATAGGTTTATTGAAGATGGGAAACCGGTTCCTTTTACCATTAAACCGATTACACAAAAAGAAAATGAACAACTCATTAAAAAATACACAAAGAAAGATAAAAAAGGGCAGGAAATATTTAACCGTACAGAATATGTACAAGCCATGACCGCCAGTGCTGTTATTTTCCCTGATTTAAAAAATGCAGAACTTCAAAAAGCGTATGATGTATTGGGAGAAACAGAATTATTAAAGACCATGTTATACGCCGGTGAATACGCAGAATTAGCACAAGCAGCACAAAAATTAAGCGGATTAGATGATGATATAAACGAGGATATCGAAGAAGCAAAAAACGCATAAAGCTAGGTGATGCAGAGTTTAATCTTGCTCACTTTGCACTTCAAAAACT
>JAQUGH010000192.1 GCA_028684195.1 Clostridia bacterium
AAGGTAAGTTTGTTTTACAGATAGTGTATGAATATAGAGTGAAAAGCCGTATGCGTTAATAGCGCACGTACGGTTTTGAATAGGGGCACTGGGGCGTAAGCCCCGTGACCTACTAGAGAGGGAAAAGAAAAGAGGGAATGAAATGGCGAAGTATCCGTTGATGAGCCCGGTTGTTGACTTTGTGTTTAAACAGATTTTCGCAGGTGCATACAAAGAAAGTAAAACCCTGTTAATGGATCTTTTAAATGCTATTTTAGGATTAAAAGAAGAAGAAAAAATAGAGGAAATTACTTATCTAAACCCATATAATGATAAAGAATATAAGGAAGGGAAAATATCTATTCTAGACATAAAAGTTAAAACTCAGGATGATAAGTTGATTGATATCGAAGTTCAGATTAATAACAAAGACAGTTATCGCAAAAGGGCACTTTATTATTGGGCTAAAATGTATGCAGAGACAATTGAAGAAGGGGAAGCTTATGAAACACTGAAAAGATGTGTTGTCGTTAATTTGCTAGATTTCAAATTATTGCCGGAAACAGATAAGTACCATAGCGTATTTAGGATAAAAGACATCCAGGATAATTATGAGCTATTGGAAGATCTAGAGCTTCACTATATTGAATTGCCGAAATTCAAGGAACAAGAAAACATTACTTCCATGGGAGAGTTGGAAAAATGGCTTGTTTTTATCAAAGAAGCTGGGAATGAAAGCAAACAGGAAATAGTAACAGGTATTCGCAAAGAAAGTGAGGTGATTGATATGGCTGGTAAAATACTTGAAACTTTGAGCCAGGATGAAGCAGCAAGACAGCGCTATTACCAGAGGCAAAAATGGCTTTTGGATGAAAAGTCAATGCTTAAATATCAACAGATTCAACTGGCAAGAGTACTTGAACAGGGGAAAAAAGAAGGAGAAATGAAAGGAATAAAAAAAGGAATAAAAGAAGGAATAAAAAAAGGAATAAAAGAAGGAGAAAAAAAAGGAATAAAAGAAGGAGAAAAAAAAGGAGAAATGAAAAAAACAGTACAGGTAGTGAAAGAATCGCTTGCAGCAGGATTACCAATTGAGGTAATCGCTATAATAACGAAACTTTCAGAAGAAGAAATATTGAGGATAAAAGATGAAACCTAATTCAATTGAGGAAAAATCAAATTTCAAGGTAGTGAGTTTTGCCCCAAGGGGAATATTGATTAAATAAAGCACTAAAAAAGCAAAATAACAACAGAAGGCAATGGGTGTTTATCTAAAGAGCTAACCTTCAGTGTGGGATAAAAACTTCATCGAAGGTTGGTTTTACTTTAAGCAACACACAGGGACGGTTTTTCTGTGTCGTTCAAGTTAATGCTAAAAACGTAATCAAATTATAGAACAAGAGGATGAAGGTGTTAACATACTTGCATCCTCTTGTCTGTTATTGTTAGGGGAACCGGGGTCAGGCTTTTATAATTTTATATCTCAATATTAAAATTATTACAAAAAAAATTTTGATGGTTAAACATAGTCGAAGTTAGGTAAACTTGCCACCACTTTGTGTTAATGTTATTATGTTGCAAAGCATTGCAACGTATAGGTTTTGTGATTAAACATATAGTTTTATTAAAACATATGACAAGTGACATCCCGTATTTAACTCTTGATGATCCATTATTACTGCAAAAGCAGGGAGAAAGCAGGAAGTTTCTTCAAAGCACCACCACCACCACCACCTCCACCTCCTCCTGTAGTAGTAGATGAGATGATGTGGGGTTGTAACGAAATAAAAGTTTCGTTACAACCTCTTTTTTAGTTGATGATAAGGTTGGCAAAGTGTATAATTATGGCAGGTATTAGATAAAGGTAAAAAGGTGGTTTGTAATTATGGAGATAAATGATCTTTTACAAAGTATAAAAAATAGTGAGAATTCGTATTTGGAGTTTAAGGAGGAAGGGATAAGAGCAAAGGATTTGGCTGAAGAAATTGTGGCGTTTGCTAATTCTGAAGGTGGAACAATTTTAATTGGCGTTGATGATGATGGCAATATTAAAGGCGTTAAGGATAATAAAGTAGAGGAAACAATAATGAATATTTGTAGAAACAATTGTATTCCTCATATAATTCCTGACTTTAATAAAGTTGAAATAGAAGGTAAAATAGTTGTGGTAGTGGATGTTCCCAAAGGAAAAAGCAAGCCGTATTATACGGCTGATCACAAATATTTTATAAGAGTTGGTACCACAAAACGGATTGCTTCAAGGGAGGAACTATTACGTCTTTTTGAAAAAACGGGAAGTTTTCATTTTGATATATCTTCAGTAGAAGGAACATCTATAAAAGATTTATATCTTGATATTATTAGAAATTATTTTTTGAAATATAATACTTTTGATCTATTTGAGGAATCCGAGGAAACGGTGATCAGGATATTAACCAATGCTGATATTTTAAAAAAATGCGAAGAGAAAATATTGTGTACTGTAGGAGGATTGTTGATTTTTGGCAAGAACCCCGAAAAGTATCTTCCACAGAATGGGGTTAGTTTTGCCCATTTTAAAGGCACAGAAATAACAGATGAATTAATTGATAAAAAAGTTATAGAAGGTAGGCTTCAAGATATTGCTGAACAGCTTATGGTTATTATTAAAAATAATACGCTAAATCCTTCCTCAATTAGGGGGCTTAGGAGAGAAGAAAAAGAAGAGTATCCAATGGTGGTAACTAGAGAAGCTATAGTGAATTCTCTAGTGCATCGGAACTATAGCATAAGTGGTTCTAAAATCAGAGTATTTATGTTTGAAGATCGAATAGAGTTTAGAAGTCCGGGAAGGTTGCCTAATACGGTGACAACAGAGAAAATGAAAATAGGAGTGTCTTATGCACGAAACCCCTTTATAGTAAAGTATATGGAAAATATGAGGTATATTGACCAGCTGGGTCGAGGAATACCGATGATAATGAAGATAATGAAAGAAGCTGGAGCAAAAGAACCTGCACTTATTGAACAGGGGGAGGAGTTCCAATTAATTATATACAAAGCGCAATAGCGTGGTTGTTACAGGAAAGTAAACCGGGGTCAGGCTTTTATAATTTTATATCTAAATATTAATATTATTACAAAAAAACTTTTGATGGTTAAACATTTAAAATCTAGTACTTTTCACTATTTTTCAAACGATAAATTGTATCTTTATTCATTTCTGTAATTTTCTTAAACTCACATTGATAAAGTGAATTTACACTTTATAGCAACATTAATGGTAACATAAACATCAGGGTAAGAATTTCTGATATGCTATATCTTTCTTGTTTTTTAAATCCAATTTGACAACATAAGGATTTAAACTTGACTGTACTCATTACATCGCATATAACATTATTAATAGAATACCAATAAGTTTTGAATACTTTTTAAATTTTGGTTACATCTTTCTGCATGATAAGCTTCATTCCTTTCGCTGTGCTCAAGGCACAAAAATCTAATGAAAGTGACCTCCAACACTTCTAACTAATGATATAATGTATTTGGATAAGCAGATACACTACAGAGCACGGG
>JAQUGH010000193.1 GCA_028684195.1 Clostridia bacterium
AAAAGATTTTTAAAAGATGAAAATGGGATGGGAACGGTGGAAATGGTTATTATAGTTGCTGTTTTAGTAGGGGTTGCCCTAATATTCAGGGGGCAAATAACAAAGTTTGTGCAAAGTGCTACAGATGCGGTTTTTGATGATAAAGTTATTAAAAAAATTAAGCCGAATGTAAAATAATACAACGAGTATTTGAACAATAGTTGAACGATGGGTTAACGATAGTTGAACAATAGTTGAGCAATAGTTTAACAATGGTTTAACTATCGTTTTCTGACCAACTGACCAACTGTTGAGCAATGGTTCAAAAAGGGTTGACAATATTAGGGTAATATATTACTGGAAGTGATGGGATGTTTAAAAAGGCAACAAATAATTCCAGAGGAAGTTTTACTATAGAAGCTCTTCTTATAATGTCTACTGTTATCTTTATAATTTTTCTTCTTTCCTATTCTTTTATGATAATGTACCATAAAGTATTGTTAACCAAGACAGCTGATTCGATTACTCAAGAAGTAGCAAATGAATGGTCTAGGGGCAATGGACTTTATTATAGAGTTGTTGAGCTTGTAGATGGTGATGTATCTTCATCTACAATAATTGAAGGTTCAATAGATAAAGAAAAAATCAATTCTGTCTTGCAAAACATAGATAAATCAAGGATAAAAGGGAAACTTGAAGAAGCACAAAGAAAAGCATTTTCTCAGTTATTTAAAAGTATTAGAGAACCTAAAAAAACAATAGTTGTAATTGAGTATGATAATGGCATCATATTACAAAGAATAAAAGTAAAAATTTCCCAGGAAATAAACATTCCTTTAGGTAATATAAAAAAATATTTTGACGGAAAGAAAACAGTTACGCTTAGGGCAGAAAGTACTGCTATTGTAGCAGATCCAGCTGAATATATTAGAGATGTAGATCTTGCTTTGGAGTATGCAACAAAAGTTAAAGAAAAAGTAGATGTTAATGAGATCCTTGAGAAAGTAAAGAAGTCAAAGAAATAAGAAATAAGAAATAAGAAATAGGAAATAAGAAAAAGTAAGCAAATAAGTCAAAATACGAAACTGATAGTAGCAAAAAACAACAGTGATTCGTAGGGAAAAGAAGGATTAATAGATGAATGTTTATAAAAATCACCAAGGGTCTATATCAATATTTCTTATGATAATATTTCTCTCGTTACTTATGTTGGCGGGATTAATTGTAGATATAGCTAGAGTAATGGTTGCCGAAAGAAAGGTACAAAATGCTTTAGATACTGCAGTACGATCTGTTTTAGCGGGATATGATGAAGAATTAGTAGGACAATTCGGTATATATGGATTTCGATATTCTACTGAAAAAGAGAAAGAATTAAAACAATACTTTTTGGTTAATCTTGTGGACAGGCATAAAAACTTTAATTTCATTAACTATAATATCGATAATGTAAAGATAAAAGGTTCTGCTTATGGAAGTATTTTAAATAAGGAGATATATAAGGAACAAATCCTTGAGTATATGAAATATAAAGGGCCAGTTTTAATTACAGAAAATGTTATTAACACCTTTTTAAAAGGTACTTTTGATAAAAAAGCGGATTTATATAATTCCGGTAAGAAAATAAAAGATAGCTCCGAAGATATTGAGAGAAAAAAAGAAGCATTTAATAAAAAGATTAAAAAACTTCAAAGACATTATATTGGTCGTGCTGTGGATGAGCTAGTAACTATGGAAAATATAGAAAAAGGTATAGTAGAATTCAAAGAAGCTTTGGATGAAATAGAAATAAAATTACAACAAAACAACGAAAAAATAGCAAAAATCAAAGAAGAAACTAATTATCTTCTGGAAGAAAACGGTAAGGATGGATTGGAGAATATTGCAGGATTTGATAATAAAGAAATTATTAAGTTGAAAAACAAGCTGGAAAAATTAAATAATGACATCAAGTATAACAAAAGAATATTACAACAAATAAAGTCTTTGGAAAAGGAGTATAAAAGAATAAACAGTTTGATAAATACAAGCATATATACGAATACTGGTGATCTTAGTGATTTACTTGCAAAAAAAGAGAGTTTACGTGCACAAATTAATGATTTGTATGATACTTTAAGACACTTAGAAGAATTACCTCTTGCTACGCATAGTGAGCTACCTTCACTTGATGAAAAAAACAAAAAAGAAAAAGAGAGCTGGTTTACTAAATTAAAAGGTTTGTATGTTAAAGAAATAACAGAAGATAATCCAATAACATTATGTATTGAGGAAAAATATTTTATTGAAGCCAATGAGCAAAGCAATATTGAAAAAAATGAAGTGCTTGATAGCTCAGGTGTAGGTAGTGTCAATGAGGTAGAGGATATTTCCGAAGAAAAATTTGAGAATATTGGACTGAATGTCTTTAGTTATATAAAAAAAATGACTAACACTTTAAAACAAATTGCCCAAGATGGCGGAGAAAAAGTATATATAACGGAATATATTATGGACAAGTATACATTTGTGACTTCACCAACAAAGCGGGGACACTATTTTAATAAGGGTGAGGTAGAGTACATTATTTGTGGGAATAAAAATGAAATGAATAATATTACAGAGACTTTTTCGCTAGTATGGGGGTTGCGTTTTGTAGTTAATACAGTAGATAGTTTTTTTACAAATAAAGCTCCTACATTTTTAAGCAGATTAGGGTTAGCGTTGATTGAAGGTTTTGAAGATGCCACAAAGGATATGAGTGCTATGTATAAAGGGGAAGGGGCGCCTATTTGTGATAGCTTAAGCCGCTTAGAGGCAAGGTTATCTTATTCCGATCATCTCAGATTATTGTTACTTATGAAAAATGAAAATACTTTGTTAGACAGAATGAGACAGTTAATACAGATAGATATTAGACAGTCAAAACAAGATTTTGAGTTAAAAAATTATAGTTCATATATTACAGCAGAAGCGGAAGTTAGTGTTGATTTATGGTTTTCTTCTCTTTTGCAGCTTGATAAATTGGGGTTTGATCATATTAAAGGTAACAAATATATGATTACCAAAACAGCAACTGCCGAATATTGAGGTGGATGATGATGAGCTTTGTCCGAAGAAAGAGTAACAAGGGTTCTATTACAGTGGAGGCTTGTATAGCACTTCCACTATTCTTATGTTTTTTTTATTTGCTACTGTTCTTTGTAAAGATAGCATGTGTCAATATTGTACTTGATCATGCTGTAAAAGAAACAGCACAACAGTTGGCGGCCGTGTCTTATCCTGTTAAATATATTAATGAATATATAGATGAAAATGTAGAAAGTGCAAAGATTTTTCAAGGAAATTATAAAAATGAAATTAAGAAGATTAATGAAATGGGTTTTAATAAAATAAAGGATTCACTTATTACTAAATTAATGACAGGTAAAATTGAAAAACCTGATTTAAGTAAGTATTTAAATGAAGTTAAAGATACGGTTAAAGGTGATGCAAAAGAAGGTTTAAAAGGACTTATAGCTACAACTATATTGCCACAGTTTTTAG
>JAQUGH010000045.1:0-9778 GCA_028684195.1 Clostridia bacterium
GCAACTTGACAAATAATAATCTTATCTTTATTTATCATCATCATCCTCCGGATACTACTTCTACTTAAATTTATGCTATACTTTCTTGTTTATCCGGATATTTTTATTTAATTTTGTGCACACTACTCCTAATATATTAGGAGGTGATATGTTATTAACTTTATGAATCCATTAAAATCATACGCAACCAATTCAAAGCCTAATAATTCATTTCGTATACATATGGATGAGCCTTTTGCTGTTTTTGAATTATCAAACGAAATAAACAATTTTTTTCAAAGCTCCTCAAAAAAAGATTGTCCTATTATTCTTTGTATTGGAACGGATCGTGCAACCGGTGACAGTCTTGGTCCTTTAACAGGTTGGAAATTAAAAAGCTTACTAAGTGACAGCAACATTGAAATATTAGGAACTATTGATTACCCCGTTCATGCAAAAAACTTATCCTCTGTATTATCTAATCTTTCCGACAAAATTCACACTCATCCCCTTATTGCTATTGATGCGTGTTTGGGTCATGTCTCCAGTGTCGGCAATGTCGTTTTCACCAACGGACCTATCAAACCTGGAACTGCTGTTAAAAAAAGCTTACCAGAAGTCGGAGACATTGGAATTACTGGTATAGTCAATGTCGGTGGTTTTATGGAATTTCAGGTTTTGCAAAACACAAGGTTAAGTGTAGTCTTTAAAATGTCTAACCTTATCGCAAACAGCTTGTTTCTTTCCTTAACACAACAAATAAAAAAAACCGGCTCATTATAAGCCAAGTTCTTTAAAAAATTATTATTACGCTGATTCTTTTTTTTCTGTTTTCTTTTTTTCTCCTCTTTCACTTACCATTTCACAATTACCTTTATATACAGCACCTTCCTCAATAATTAATTTCCCAACCACTATATCACCATACAACCTACCTGAACTTGCTAACTCCACCTTTTCTTCAGCTTTAATATTCCCTTTTATATAACCGCCTATATAAATGTTTCTAGCACTAATTGTAGCTTCTATTTTGCCTGACTCTCCGACCACTAAATCTCCTTTGGCTTTTATATCTCCTTTGTACCCTCCATCTATTCTGATAGTTCCTGACACCTCAATATTACCTGAAAATACACTTCCTTTTCCAATCAAAGTATCGATTTTTTCTATATTGATTTCCTCAACCCTTTTTTTTCCAAACATATTATTCCTCCTACTGCTATTTTAATACCTCTAACGGATCTATCCATTTTCCATACTTCGCAATTCCAAAATGGAGATGTGCCCCTGTAGCACGACCGGAACTACCCAGTCTCGCAATAATCTGTCCTCTTTCTACTTTTTGTCCTTTTTTAACTATTAGCGAAGAATTATGAGCATACTGACTTACATAACCAAACCCATGGGATATAAGCACAAGCCTACCCCATGATCCATTTGGACCCGAAAATATGACCACACCATCACCCGCAGCCATTATCGGTGATCCATGAGGTGCCGCTATATCCACTCCCGCATGAAACTCGTTACCACTCTTCGAAAATGGATTTTGTCTCCATCCAAAATTTGACGTAATCTTCCCATTTACCGGCCAAGCATTTGGCATGCTATTTTGAAAGGCTAGGTGATTCTCTACATCTAATTTTAACTTGTCCATTTTTTCACTCTGCTTGGTTAGTGAATCATCCATTTGACTTAATTGGGTTTTTAACTCATCCAAGGCATTCTCTTCGCCTTCAGGCACAGGCAATTCCATAATTAGCTCATCACCTTGAATTTTCTCTGCTCTTATACTTGCTACTATTCTATCATCTTCACCAGAAGATAATACTTTACTGCTATCTGAATATGGGATCATTTGATTACTTGCCAATCTAATACTCCTATCACTCAACTCCATTGTCATACACTGATATCTATCCAAGCCACGTGATACCATTGAAACTTTATCCTCTTCTACCAGCCCAACTTTCTTCCTTACTTCTTTATCTATTTCAATTAATGCTTCTAACTTTTTTTCCATATCACCTGCTAAACTCTTTAATTCCTTTATTTGATCTTCCTGACTCACGTTTATCTTCTGTAATTCCTTATTTTCTTCTGCTATGTAATGCAAAGAAAAATATCCGCTAACAAAATAAGTACAAATCAAAAAAATAGCTATCCCCACAACCATACTTAACTTCATAACCCATTTAGGAACACAAAAATTCTTAATTGGTTTACCATCATAATTTTCCATAACCATCATGGTAAGGTAATTATATCTTTTTCTATTCTCTTTTGTTTTATCCTTTCCTATATTCATCATAAGGTTAACATCCTTTTGAATTAGTATTTTAAATAATTGGACAACCACCCATATTTATACTTCTATATCTTTTCATCAAATCCTTCACACTTAACAATATTTTATAGCTTATTTTTATTCTGATATTTTAATTGCTCTATATATAGCCTGTTCTTCTTCTTTTGAAAGCGGATAACTTGATCCTCCACCTTTGACAGGTTTACAGTAAGTTCTAGCATCATCTCTGCTATATATACTACTAATAACAATCCCATCAGCCTTAAAATTTAATAACGCAACTGAATAACTTAATTCACCACCTGTATTTTCAAATGCATTAAATTTCACCAATCCTACTTTCTGTATTGTATTTTTATAAGCTTCCTCTAACCCTCTTGTCTTTTCTTTATATATTCCAAGCTCTAGCAACGTTCTTTCTAGCACTTTTTCTTTTTCTAACATAACCTTCTCCAGATTATTACCATCCATTCCTTTAAGCAAAGTTCTATACTTTTTAGTTGTTTTATTAAGCCTAACTATTAATACAATACATGTAATTAACACAATTAAAAATGTTCCCATCATCCCCAATGTTATTACCTCTTGATTTACTGATATCCACTCTAATAATTTCATCATTCTATTAACCCTCACTTTATTTCTGTTTTTGTAAACAATTTAATTATAACCTTTGTATATCGATCTGACTACATCTTTTTTATACTTGTACATATCACAAGTATATCAAGGGGGTGATTCTTTTGATATTTTAAAATATCAAAAGAATCACCCCCTTGTCACTTCTTCACTTCTTATTTATCCTTATTATTTGCGAGAACTTGATATTTTGGTCTAGCTGTATAATGCGTGTGTAATAAATGATGTGATTTTTCACCTAGCGGTTTAACCAAGTATTCTTCATATAGGGTTTTAATCGCCGGATTTTCGTGGGATTTACGAATGGGTTTTCCGGCATCTTCTTCATAAATCGCTTTAGCCCTAAGCTCCAGAAAGTTTTCTTCAAGTGCCATTCTATCCGGTCCTCCTACCAATGGTTGTCCTCCACCTCCGACACAACCTCCAGGGCAAGCCATTATTTCTACAAAATGGTACTCTGCTTCACCTGCTTTAATCTTTTCAACAATCTTCTTAGCATTAGCTAATCCGTGAGCAACAGCCACTTTAACAGTACCTAGCGGCTGTAAATCCACACTTGCTTCCTTTACCCCTTCTAATCCTCTTACTTCAACAAATTCTAATTTTTCTAGTGTCTTTCCAGTAACAACTTCATATACCGTTCTCAAAGCAGCTTCCATAACTCCACCTGTAGCTCCAAAAAGCAAACCCGCTCCCGAAGAAATACCCATTGGTTCATCATATTCTTCCTTCGGTAACGCTGTGAAGTCTATTCCTGCTACTCTAATCATTTTAGCTAATTCTCTTGTTGTTAAAACAGCATCTACATCAACAAAGCCGCTGTCTCTATGTTCAGGACGTTGACGCTCATACTTTTTAGCAATACAAGGCATAATCGAAACCGAGAAGATTTTTGAAGGATCTACTCCTGCTTTTTTTGCATAATAAGTCTTCGTCAAAGCACCAAACATTTGCTGAGGTGATTTTGCTGTAGATAAATTATCCAGAAATTCAGGATAATTATGTTCACAATATTTAACCCAACCAGGACTGCATGATGTAATAAGAGGTAGTGTTCCGCCATTTTTGAGTCTATCTAAAAGTTCATTTCCCTCTTCTAATATAGTCAAATCAGCTGTAAAATTAGTATCAAAAATTTTATCAAAGCCAAGTCTCCTCAAAGCTGTAACCATTTGCCCAGTAACAGAAGTACCCACAGGATAATCGAACTCTTCTCCTAATGCTGCTCTAACCGCAGGTGCTGTCTGAACTACCACATATTTTTCAGGATCATTTATCGCATTCCATACTTCCTGTGTATCATCTTTTTCTGTAAGTGCACCCACGGGACAAACATTAATACACTGTCCACAATATACGCAATCCACTTCATCCAACGGGTGTTGAAAAGCTGGCGCTATTATACTGTTAAAGCCTCTATCTATTACCCCTAACACGCCAACTCCTTGTATATTATTACACGTACTAACACAACGCCGACAAAGAATACACTTATTTGGATCTCTCACTATAGTAGGCGTTGATGCATCTTTGTGAAACTCCGTATTCTCACCTTTAAAGCGAATATCTGTTATCCCAAATTGTTTTGCAAGGGCTTGAAGCTCACAATTTGTGTTTCTACTACACGTCAAGCATTCCATAGGATGATTGGAAAGTATTAGCTCAACTACCTCTTTTCGTGCTTCTCTGACAGCAGACGTATTCGTTCTAACTACCATTCCTTCTGCAACAGGATAAACACAAGACGCTTGTAAACCCCTTGTCTTTTCAATCTCAACAACACAAACTCGACAAGCTCCAATTTTATTTATCTCCTTGAGATAACACAGGGTCGGTATTTTTATTCCGGCCTTACGTGCAGCTTCCAAGACAGTCGTTCCCTCCGGTACCTGCACCTTTTGACCGTCTATCGTTAAGTTTACCATTTCCATTCACGGTCACACTCCTTATCTTTTTTGATTCGAGTATTATTTCCTAGAAATTGCTCCAAATTTACATTTTTCCATGCAAGTACCACATTTAATGCATTTATCATTATCTATCACAAAAGGCTCTTTTATTTTGCCACTAATAGCATCTACAGGACAATTCCGAGCACACAACCCACATCCGCGGCACTTTTCAGGATCAATTTCATAAGATAATAAGGCTTTACAAACACCTGCTGGACATTTTTTATTGTAAATATGAGCCTCATACTCATGACGAAAATATCTTAACGTACTTAATACCGGATTAGGAGACGTTTGTCCTAATCCACAAAGTGCAGTACTTTTAATCGTCTTAGCCAACGTTTCTAATGTTTCTAAATCCTCAGGAACACCTTTGCCTTCGCAAATCCTAGTTAATATTTCTAACATCCTTTTAGTTCCTATTCGACACGGCGGACACTTCCCACAAGATTCCTCCTGTGTAAATTCTAAAAAGAAACGGGCTATATCAACCATACATGTATCTTCATCCATCACAATGAGTCCCCCTGAACCCATCATCGAACCAATCGCAATTAAATTATCATAATCAATAGGGGTATCCATTAGTTCAGCCGTAATACAACCTCCGGACGGTCCTCCTGTTTGAGCTGCTTTGAATTTTTTGCCATTCGGAATTCCTCCGCCGATATCATAGATAATTGTTCTTAACGTTGTGCCCATTGGCACCTCAATAAGCCCTGTATTGTTAATTTTCCCTGCTAACGCAAAAACTTTAGTACCTTTGCTTTTTTCCGTCCCCATGGAAGCAAACCATTCCCAACCATTCCGTATAATACGGGCAACATTGGCAAGTGTTTCTACATTGTTAATAATAGTTGGTTTCCCCCACAACCCGGAATTAGCCGGAAAAGGTGGTCTGGGTCTTGGCTCTCCACGTTTTCCTTCTATCGAAGTCAACAATGCTGTTTCCTCACCACACACAAATGCACCGGCTCCTAAACGAATATCTATCTCAAAATCAAAACCTTTACCAAAAATGTTTTTACCTAATAATCCTAAATTGCGAGCTTGCTTTATAGCTAATGTTAATCTCTCCACGGCTATGGGATATTCAGCTCTAACATATACATAACCTTGGCTGGCTCCAATTGCATATCCAGCTATCGCCATTGCCTCAAGCACAGAATGAGGATCCCCCTCTAATACGCTTCTGTCCATAAAAGCGCCGGGATCTCCCTCGTCCGCATTACACACTATATATTTCTGATCTGCTTTGGCTTTATACGCAAAGCCCCATTTAACACCCGTAGGAAATCCTCCACCCCCACGACCTCTCAACCCTGATTTCTTTATTTCTTCGATTACATCCAGCGGTGTCATTTCATTAAGAACCTTGCCTAACGCAAAATAACCATCCTTAGCTATATATTCTTCGATTTTTTCGGGATTTATAGATCCACAGTTAGATAATGCTATCCTTTTTTGATGCTTAAAAAATTCTATATTCTCAAATTCTTGTGTTTTCACTTCGGTATTTGGATCACTATAAAGCAATCTTTTAACAGGACGCCCTTTTACAAAATGCTCCTCGACTATTTCTTTAATATCCTCAAGTTTTACTTGACAATAAAAAACTCCTTCAGGATATACCACCATAATAGGTCCTAAATTACAAAATCCAAAACATCCTGTCTCTACAACTCTTATCTCCTTCTCCAAGTTTCTTTCCTCAAGTTCTTTCCTTAACCCGCTTATAACCAGCCGGCTTCCCGAAGACGTACAACCTGTACCGGTACAAATCAGTACATGAGAACGAAAAAATTCCATATCTATTCCTCCTAACTTAGCCTTGCTGGCTTTTATTTCTCAAGATTAACTAGCCATTCCTTTATTGGATGCCCATTTATAACATGCTCTAAAACAATCCTTTTTACATTTTCAGGAGTAACCATACCATAAAGATAAGGATTTTTTCCTTTTTCTGTTATTGTTATCAATGGCTCTTTATGACATAACCCCGGACAACCCGTTTGAGTTACATGCACATCAGTTACATTGCGTTCTTTTAATTCAGCTAAAACTGTATTCAATACTTCTCTTGCACCATTTGCAATACCACAAGTACCCATGTGAACTGTTATTGCTGGCCTTCCGGTCTCACTTCTAAGTGCCATTTCCTTTTCATTCTTATCTTTTATGCTTTTTAATTCATCTAATGTACGCACAGTATTATCCTCCTCTCTTTTATTCCTCTCTGTATTTTTCAATTATAGAAGCTACATTATCTACAGTCAATCTTCCATGTACTTTATCATTAACAACCAAAACCGGTGCTAACCCACAAGCCCCTAAACAACGACAAGCGTCCAACGTAAACATTCCATCTTCCGTTGTTTCTCCTACTTTAATCTTTAATTGTTTTTCAAATTCACTTAAAATTTTCCCAGAACCCTTAACATAACATGCAGTTCCTAAACAAATATTAATATTATACTTACCCTTTTGTTGTGTAGTAAACAGTGTATAAAATGTTACAACACCATATACCTCGCTAAGAGGAATTTCTAGCTTTTTTGCTACATATGCTTGTACATCTTCAGGTAAATATCCTAGTAATTTCTGAATCTGATGTAATATAGGAATGAGTGACCCTTTTTGATCCTTGTAACTTTCAATAATGTGATCAATTAAATTGAATTTATTCTCTATTGACCCTTGAGCACATTTACCGTTACATTTACAATCCATAATAACTAGCCTCCTTATCTTTTGTTCATTTAAATACAACTTATTTTGCAACAAATATTTTTACGAACTATCACACTCCTATTGATTTCCCAATTATGGAAACAATTGTTCGTTATAAATAGCCATGCAACAGAAAGTATCACATAGCTATTTATAATCCAATCCGACTTTGTATAGTCTTACTCTCTATTTAATTATCAATACCACACATCTTAATACTATACTTCTAAATATTATAATACAAGTAACTTACTATTAGCCATTGACTAAAGATGCTAATAATTGGATCGTTTTGAGATTTTCCCCACTAAGTTTCTTCATTACAATATCTTCGTGTATCATATATCCATGATACCATCTTCCACCTGTTTTGCAATAGTGAAAATAATTACAAGCTCATTTTTCGACCCCTAGTATCAAATAGAGTAAAAGAACTCATTTTGGGCATGAGTCTTCTACTCTATTTGATACTTTAGCTATATTTAATTTGGTTTTTACAATATGTCTTCATCGAAAAATAAAGATAGTATCCTATTTAAATCATCATTGTTATAGTAACTTATTTCTATTTTCCCCTTGTCCCCATTATTTTTTATGCTAACCTTCGTTCCACAAACGCCTCTAAGCTTTTCTTCAATATCCATAAATTCAGGTGCTATTTTATAATCCTTCATATTTCGGATGCTTTTTCCTTTTTCCCTATTTTCTATTGTCTTTTTAACCATATTTTCGGCTTCTCTAACCGTCACCTTTTTTTCTATCATTTTTTCAGCAATATTTGTTTGCAGATCTTCATCATTGATTGAAAGCAGCGGACGCACATGTCCTACTGTTAATTCATTTTTTGATACCTTGTCAAGAATATATTGCGGCAAATTCAATAATCTTACCATATTTGCAATATATGGTCTGCTCTTCGACACTTTCTGTGCTACTTGCTCTTGAGTAAGCTTAAATACTTCTAATAACTTTTTGTACGCAAACGCTTCTTCGACAGGGCTTAAATCTTGACGTTGCAGGTTTTCTATAAGGGCTATCTCCATCATTTGTTCATCTGAATACTCTTTTACAACAGCCGGTATCTCCTTTAACGAAAGTCTTTGACAAGCTCGATACCGTCTTTCCCCTACTACTAACTCATATCTTTCATTCTCTGTCTTTCTTACAACTACTGGTTGAATAACCCCATGTTCCTTTATTGAATTCGCCAAATCAGCGAGCATCTCTTCACCGAATACTTTTCTTGGTTGAAACGAATTGGGTGTAATTGAGTTTATTTTTATTTCAATTATTGCCTCATCTTTCCCTTCGCTCCCATCACTTATTGGAATAAGTGCCGATAAACCCTTCCCCAAACCTTTTTTAATCACGCTCAATTACCTCCTTTGCCAATTCCAGGTATTGCTCTGCACCTTTCGATTTAGGATCATAAATATTTATTGGCAATCCATGGCTTGGTGCTTCACTCAGTCTAACATTTCTGGGGATTATTGATTGAAATACTTTTTCCTTAAAATATGTCTTGACTTCATCTACCACTTCAATTGATAAATTGGTCCTTGCATCAAACATCGTTAAAACAGCGCCAAAAATTTCTAAGTTCTTGTTTAAGTGTTTTTTTACTAATTTAATCGTGTTCATTAATTGGCTCAATCCTTCCAATGCATAATACTCACATTGAATAGGTATTAATATGCCGTCTGCAGCGGTCATTGCATTTAAGGTCAATAGTCCTAGAGAAGGCGGACAATCTATAATAATATAATCATAATCTTCCCTAACATTTTCTAATATTTTTTTCAGCTTTGTTTCCCTTGCTATTACAGATACAAGTTCCACTTCTGCTCCTGCTAGTTGCATTGAAGCAGGAACAACAAACAATGTATCTATTTTTGTTGGCTGAATAATATTTCCTACTGGAATTTCATTTATTAAACAATCATAAATACAACGCCCCATCTTTAACTTATCTACGCCTAATCCGCTTGTCGCATTTCCTTGAGGATCCATATCTACAACAATAACCTTTTTATTCAACAAAGCCATACTCGCACTTAAATTTATTGCGGTTGTTGTTTTCGCTACACCACCTTTTTGATTTGCTATGGTAATTATCTTACCCATTTTGTCACCCCATTTTAATTGCATTATATCCTTTGTTATGATTTTT
>JAQUGH010000045.1:9878-14630 GCA_028684195.1 Clostridia bacterium
GTCATTTTTCTAACGATAGCTGGTATTGTTTTGTTTCCTAATTTCTGAGATGCCCTAAAACGTCTTTCTCCAGCAATGATCTCAAAATAATCATCCTTTTTTCTAACCATTATTGGTTGAATTACGCCATACTCTTTAATTGATTTTGCTAACTCTTCTAACTGAAATACATCAAAATACTTTCTGGGTTGAAATGGATTTGGTTTAACAATATTTATATCTATGTCCTTTACTTGTTCATTTCTAACATTGTTATTAAAACCAAGCATCCTAGATAACGATTCTTTCACTACTACCATTCCACCCCTCTTTACTTCATTCAGAAGCTATCAAAATCTAATGTTATTATATAATTCTACTTATCACGTACAACTTCCTGCAATAAATATAATTTATTCCCTTTTTCTTACATTGGTTTTTTCTGAGGTACGCCAACCCTACGTGGATAAATACATGGCGTGTCTTTGAGTTTTTTTATGATTACAATTTTTCTAACACTATTTACGGTACTAATTAAATATTCCTCCTCCTTTAGTACTTCACCTCCAAATACACCTACAGCTTTCAATGCTTCTCTACATTCTTCGCTTCCTTCAGCACCTTTATAGGCTATAAATACTCCTCCCAATTTCACAAGTGGAATACAATACTCAGCTAATACCGACATTCTTGCGACTGCTCTTGAAACCACAATGTCATATTTCTCCCTATACATATGGTTTTGCCCAAGCTCCTCAGCTCGTGCATGTATCGCACTTACATTTTCTAATTCCAGTATATCTATCATATGATTTAAATAATTAATTTTCTTTACTGTTGAATCAACTAGTACCATATTAAGATTAGGATACAAAATCTTTAAGGGTAATCCTGGAAATCCAGCACCCGTACCGATATCAATTACATTTTCAGAACCCTTCCACTTCCAAAATTTTGTGCTAATAATAGAATCATAAAAATGCTTGTTTAATATATCAACCTCATCAGTAATCGCAGTTAAATTGATTTTATTATTCCATCTAACCAATTCTTCTTTTAGTTTTACAAATTTTGATACCTGCTCATCATTTAAAACTATATCAATTTTCATAAACATCTCTTTAAGATCATTGTTGATCATTTGCTTTTTCACTTCTCTTCCATTTTTCTAAATATACCAGCAACACTGAAATATCTGCAGGAGACACCCCCGAAATACGTGATGCCTGTCCTATAGATAAAGGCCTCATTTTGGTTAGCTTTTGTTCTGCTTCCACACATATTCCCTTAATATTTTTATAATCAATACCTTTCGGGAGTTTTTTGTTTTCAAGTTTATTAAACTTATTAACTTGAGCTATTTGTTTTTCTATATACCCTTCATATTTTATAAATACATCAATTTGTTCAGCATTTTCTTCTAATATTTTATCTGCTAAACCATATTTAATTAAATCACTATACAATATTTCCGGTCTTTTTAATAAATCATATAAATGTATACCATACTGTACTTTCGAACTTCCTTTTTCTTCAAGCAGCAACTCAATATTTGGGGTATTCGCTGTAACAATTGTCTTTTTTAGTCTAAGTAATTCACTCTCCAATAGTTCTTTTTTTATACTATATCTTTGATATCGCTCTTCAGTAACAAGCCCAATATCCCATCCTTTAGAGGTAAGCCGTAAATCAGCATTATCCTGCCTCAATAATAAACGATACTCTGCCCTTGATGTCATCATTCTATAAGGTTCATTTGTTCCCTTAGTTACTAAATCATCTATTAATACACCAATATATGCTTCGGATCTTTTTAAAATAAGAGGTTCCTTATTTCTTAACTTCAATACAGCATTTATTCCTGCCATTAATCCTTGCGCAGCAGCCTCTTCATAACCAGAGGATCCATTTATTTGTCCTGCACAAAATAACCCACTAATGTCTTTGGATTCCAATGAAGGGTTAAGTTGCGTTGGAATAATATAATCATATTCAATTGCATAACCTGTTCGCATGACCTCCACATTTTCCATCCCCGGAACGGTACGTAAAAAACTTAACTGTACTTCCTCCGGTAAACTAGAAGACATGCCTTGTACATATAATTCATATGTGTTTACTCCTTCAGGTTCAATAAATATTTGATGCCTTTCTTTATCAGCAAAACGCACAACCTTATCTTCTATAGAAGGGCAATACCTTGGTCCAATTCCTTCAATTTTTCCACTAAATAACGGTGACCGATGTAAATTATCTTTAATAACCTGATGTGTATTGCTATTTGTATATGCAAGATAGCATGGATAATCAACATCCTTCTTTTTTTCAGTCATATATGAAAAATACTCATGCTTTTTATCTCCCGGTTGTATAATCATTTTTGAAAAATCTATTGTTCTTTTATCAACCCTGGCAGGGGTTCCGGTTTTAAATCTTCCAATTCCTAAACCTATTTCTTTTAAACTTTTAACCAAATTAACAGATGTTCTTTGCCCATTAGGACCTCCAGGATAATCTATATCACCTATAATTATTTTTCCCCTTAAATATGTACCGGTACATAAGATAACGCTAGGCGCATAATAAATTGCTCCAGTTTCTAATTCTACCCCAACAATCTTTTTATCCTCACTAACTAACAATTCTTCCACTAACGCTTGCTTAACATCAAGATTTTTTTGTTTTTGCAGAGCAATAGTCATGTTTTTTTGATATTCATGTTTATCTGCTTGAGCACGCAACGCATAAACTGCTGGTCCTTTTCCTGTATTAAGAAGTCTTATTTGTATATATGATGCATCAATGTTTTTCCCCATTTCACCACCAAGCGCATCAATTTCACGCACCAATTGTCCCTTTGCAGGCCCACCTATAGAAGGATTACAAGGCATTAATCCAATATTATCCATATTTAGTGTAAATATTAATGTTTTGCACCCCATCCTTGCACTAGCAAGTGCAGCCTCACATCCCGCATGACCAGCTCCAACTACAATACAATCATATTTTCCGGCATCATAGGTCATCTCTATCTCCCCCAACAAAATAATATATCTATATAAATTTAAACAAAGTCACTTTCCTAAACAAAACTTAGAAAATATTTTATCAATAATATTTTCATCCAAAGCTTCTCCTGTTATTTCTTGTAAATTTACCAGCGCATTTGTTATATCTATAGAAATAACATTCAATGGTAATCCCTTGCTAATACTCAAACTTGCACTCTGAAGCGATTGATGTGCTTTTTCTAAGGCTACCTTTTGTCTAATATTAGATATAGTTGCCTCATCATTAATTTCGACCTTTCCATCAAAGAACATATCTTTAATTTCATATTCTAATTCACTAATTCCAATTTTTTTAGTAGCTGAAATAAATAACACTCTGTAATCATCTAACCTTTTATTAATCTCCTCTTTCTTTATACTGCTGTTAGTATTTAATAAATCAAGCTTATTTGCTAATACTATTACTTTACTTTTATCAAGACTATTTAAATTTGAAATATCCTCTTCACAAATACCCTTCATTACATCAAATATATATATAATTAAATCTGCATTTTTAATGGCTTCTTTCGTTTTTTCTACCCCTATTTTTTCCACAATATCATCGGTTTCCCTTATTCCAGCAGTATCTGTTAATATTAAAGGAATACCCCCCATATTATAATACTCTTCAATTAGATCTCTTGTCGTTCCATGTATATCAGTAACAATAGAACGGTTTGTATTTAATAATGTATTAAGCAAACTAGATTTACCAACATTTGTATTGCCTATTAGCACGGTTTTTAATCCTTCTCTAACTATCCGTCCGTTTTTGAAAGTATCAAGTAATTTTAATATTTTTGAATTCAAATCATCAATCATTACTAATATCTCTTTGTTATTTAACCTCTCAATGTCTTCTTCAGGAAAATCAATATCTGCCTCAATATCGGCTAAAATTTCAATAAATATCTTTTTACATTCATCTATTTTGTATTTCAACATACCATTTAAGTTATTAGACGCAACTCTCATTGCTGTTTTAGTTTTAGCATTAATTAAATCAATAATCGCTTCTGCCTGTGATAAATCAATTTTCCCATTTAAAAAGGCTCTCTTACTGAATTCACCTGGTTCAGCTAATATTGCCCCCCTATTTAATACTACTTCTAATATTGTATTTAAGACAATAACCCCACCATGGCATTGAATTTCTACAACATCTTCACCAGTATAGCTATGTGGTGCCAACATCTTTAAGATAATTACTTCATCAAGTGTTATTCCATTTTCATCGAATATATGTCCATATGTAATACTATATGTTTTCTTATCCTTGATTTTAATACCTTTTTTACTTCTAAAAATGGTATCAACAATATTAAGAGCATCATCCCCTGATATCCTTATAATTCCGACTCCTGATGTTCCATATGCTGTTGATATTGCTGCAATAGTAACCTTACTAAACATTTTCAACACCTCTCTAATTAAATATTTACCATATTAATGCCTCATAATCAAATTAAAATACTACCCAATAACCTTCTTTAAAATATATGAGCATAATAATTCTACAAAAAAATAAGCTTGGTATAAACCAAGCAATTTCTAGATACCTTATTTTAACTGATATACCCTAATCTTAATGTTTAATTTATTAAATTTATCTTTCTTTTAATGCTATAACAACCTTACGATATGGTTCTTCTCCTTCACTAAAAGTCTGAATTTCTTGGTCGTTTTGTAAAATGGTGTGAATAATGCGTCTTTCCTGTGG
>JAQUGH010000046.1 GCA_028684195.1 Clostridia bacterium
AAGCCACAGTCTACTAAGAAATTACTTTTTTCTGTTGTCACTAAAAAGCAAGAACCTGTTACAGACCCTGCTGCACCGCAAAGCTGAATTTTCACATCGTTTTCCTCCTAATATTTTTTTGACAAATTAAACATATTTTTTAACTATTTATATTTATTCTATCATAAAAACTACAAAATTAAATATTATTTATAAAGTTAACTATCAGAACAAATCAAGGGGCTTCGACTAATCACCGAAACCCCTTGATTTATCTTTATTCTATATTTCTTTTATTCTACTACAGGTAACTTTTTAAGGCTGTCTTGAATTTCTTTTTCCGACATAATAACATTTTCAATTAAACCAGAAAAATAATTTTCATAAGAAACAAGATCTAAATGACCATGCCCACTCAAATTTAAAACTATGCTTTTAGCTACGCCTTCTTTTTTACCTTCTAATGCTTCATCAATTGCAGCTTTTATGGCATGCGCTGATTCCGGAGCTGGAACAATTCCTTCTGTCCTAGCAAATAAAAGAGCAGCATCAAAAACTTCTTTTTGTTTCAAAGCCTTTGCTTCCAATAAACCATCATGATAAAGCTGACTTACTAAAGGCGATTCTCCATGATATCTTAACCCTCCAGCATGAATTCCCGCCGGAGTAAAATTAGAACCTAATGTATACATTTTCATTATAGGAGTTAGCCCTGCAACATCTCCATAATCATAAGCGAATACCCCTTTAGTTAGCGTAGGACATGCTACTGGTTCTACTGCAACCAATCTAACCTTTTTCCCTTTTAATTTATCAGGTATAAACGGAAAAGCTATTCCTGAAAAATTACTTCCACCACCACTGCAACCAATTACTACATCTGGATAATCATCAACCATTTCCATTTGCATTTTAACTTCCTGCCCAATTATGCTCTGATGTATACAAACGTGATTTAACACACTACCAAGTGCATAATTAGTATCATCCCTTTGAACAGCATCTTCAACAGCCTCACTAATAGCTATTCCCAACGTCCCAGGTGTATCTGGATGTTCTCTAAGGACTCTTCTTCCAATTTCTGTCCTATCACTCGGACTAGAAAAGCATTCACCACCATACATTTGCATAAAAACCCTTCTATATGGCTTCTGCTTAAAACTAATCTTAACCATATAAACAGCACATTCCAGATCAAACATTTTAGTAGCAAGTGAGAGTGCAGTACCCCATTGACCTGCTCCAGTCTCTGTCGTTAACCGTTTGATACCTGCTTCCTTATTATAATACGCTTGAGGAATTGCTGTATTCAGTTTATGACTTCCAACCGGACTTACACCCTCATATTTGTAATATATACGGCAAGGAGTATCAAGTTCTTTTTCCAACCTACGTGCTCTATATAAAGGTGATGGTCTCCACTGCTTGTATATCTCCCTCACCTTTTTAGGTATTTCTATATACCTTTCCTTGGAAACCTCTTGTTCAATTATGTTCATAGGAAAAATCGGAGTTAGGTCACTAGGAACTAGCGGCTTTTTAGTTTTTGGATTCAACCCCGGTGCCATCGGATTTGGCATATCTGCCTGTACATTGTAATAATACTTAGGCAACTTCTCCTCCGGCAAAATAATTTTAGTAAGCTCTTCTCTACTCATCTAAACATTCTCCTCTCATCTGTTTTCTTAAATCCTCACCATAATATCATATTCTTCCATACACTTTCAAGCCTTTAAAATAAAAAGCATTAAACCCTTAATGCTAATTTAGAACAGTTGCCCTAGTTGACAACTGTTCTATAAACACAACTATCATCTTTTATCATCTTTATAATTAGTAATTTTTGCAAACAACTTCAAAATAGGATTTAGGATGGGCACAAACAGGACATACTTCTGGTGCTTCCTTCGCCGCATGAATATGACCACAATTTCTACATTTCCAGAATACCTGACCATCTTTTTTGAATGTTTTTCCTGCTTCAATATTTAAAAGGAGCAATTTATAACGCTCTTCATGTTCTTTCTCTATTTCCGCTATACCTTCAAATAATACAGCAATATTTTCAAATCCCTCTTCTCTAGCCTCTTTAGCCATTCTTGGATACATGTCTGTCCACTCACCATTTTCACCAAAGGCAGCATCTTTTAAGTTTTCTACAGTATTACCTATCCCTTTTAATTTTTTCAAATGAAGCTTCGCATGTTCTTTTTCATTTTCTGCTGTTTCTCTAAATATTTCCGCTATTTGTTCATACCCTTCTTTTTTAGCAACGGAAGCATAATATGTATACTTATTTCTCGCTTGGGATTCCCCTGCAAACGCTTCCCATAAATTCTTTTCCGTTTTTGTACCCTTCATATCTTTCATCGACAACACCCCTTCATCATTTGCATATATAAGCTATTATAAACTAATTACTTTTCCTTTACCACTTGTCATCAATAGAATATTTTTATAACAAAAAAGATCCCTCCAAAGATCTTAGACGAACCTCAACTTATATCTAAATAATTTTGTTTAATTTCCACTATTATAAGTTTGCTCAAATTCTTTAATTTGGAATTCATAATGAGACCACATGCTACGTACTACTACGATTTCCTCTTTGTCATCTACCGAATAAACAAGGCGATGCCGAAAGTTTATTCGTCTTGAATAAAGACCTGCTAATTCTCCCACCAATTTTTCATAGGGTGGAGGATTTACCATTCTACATCATCAACTGAAATCATAGTTTCAAATGGTTCACTAAGGCTTTCTTTAAGCTGCTTCACCATTGCAGGATTAGAAGAAAGATATAGAGTTTCTATAAAACCGTTATACTCCTCTTCGCTCATAATGACTGCATTTCCATTTTTGGTATTCACATTAATGATGTCATTAAACTCTATGGCTTGATTTATATATTCAAAAACATTTTTTCTAAAATTAGTTATATTTGTGTTTGTCATACAACCACCCCCATTAATATATGCACATTATAACGTACACGTTCGTTAATGTCAAACAAATTCAATCATCAGAAATTAAAAATATATACAAAAAACCTGTTCTTCCCTACTTTTGCAAGAAGAACAGGTCTATCTACTTTGGTGCGGCTGAGAGGACTTGAACCTCCATGCCCTTGCGAGCACTAGAACCTGAATCTAGCGCGTCTGCCAATTCCGCCACAGCCGCATACATAATCCTATATAAAAAAACTGCTACCCCAAAAAAAAAAATGGCTGGGGTGGCAGGACTCGAACCTACGAATGACGGAGTCAAAGTCCGTTGCCTTACCACTTGGCTACACCCCAACAAAAAAATGGTGGAGGGAGAAGGATTCGAACCTTCGAAGGCAGTGCCAGCAGATTTACAGTCTGCCCCCTTTGGCCAACTCGGGAATCCCTCCTGGTATAAATGGAGCCGACGATGGGACTCGAACCCGCAACCTGCTGATTACAAGTCAGCTGCTCTTCCAATTGAGCTACGTCGGCATATTAATGGCGGAGCTGACGAGATTCGAACTCGCGATCTCCTGCGTGACAGGCAGGCATGTTAGGCCAGCTACACCACAGCTCCAATTTGTTGGTTAAGTTGGTGACCCGGACGGGACTCGAACCCGTGTTACAGCCGTGAAAGGGCCGTGTCTTAACCGCTTGACCACCGGGCCATACATCATCGTCTAAAAATTAATTGGTCGGGGCAGAGGGATTCGAACCCCCGACCCCCTGGTCCCAAACCAGGTGCGCTACCAAACTGCGCTATGCCCCGACATCAACGTGACAAATAGTATCTTAACAAATATTTATCATTAGGTCAAGGACTTTTTTATATTTTTTTTATCTAAACCATGTCTATTTTCTGTATACCCCGCATAAACATCTGAATAGATTATATCTATTTTATAGGAGTAATACGATGAATATTTGCGAAAATGATTTAGAAAGCAGCATTTTAGAAAACATAAACAAACTAGTTACCATTATTATCAATGCAAGTCAAGAAGATGTCGCAGAAAAAGACAACCTTATTGAGAAAGCTAAGGACTTAATTGTCAAGACCAACCCCTTAATATTGCAGTTAATTAATGGTGATGAAAAGCTCCTAATGCAAACATATAAACAGCTAATATTACAAAAATTGCCTCCTTCTGACACACTTAATATTTTTGGCAATCTTGAAAATACCTTTAAATTAATATTTCCCTTACATATCCTTAAAAGCAACAATTCCTCCCAACAATCCAACATGAATATTACGAAAAACCCACTTTCAAACAAAATAAAAATCAACTTAGACATGTTTGTAAAATTTTTGTATCCCAAAGAAAATATCATCAAAGATCATTACCTCGGCAGTACAAAAATTGACTACCTTTTACCAGATAAAAAAATTGCTATTCTTCTAACCAGTCCCATCCACAGACGTACCGCAAATTTTAATCTACTTATGAAAAAAAGCAAACTGCACTTAGTCGAATTATTTCCACAAGATTTAATCAATGGTCAATTATTATTAAAAAAACTCCCTCACTTTTAAAAAATTTTACTATCATTTTTTAATTTCTCAATTTGAATAACTCCTCAAGAGCACGTAACTGTTTGCTTTTTTCAAATTTATCACAGTTTTTTACAAGAATCTCATCAAAAGACAGTACCATTCCGTTTCTTGATTTTACATTCTTCGGGACTTGTCCATTTGTAAAAGTCCTTAAATAATTAGAATAAAACTTCTCCAACTCTTCATAATCATCTTCATTTTTTGTATAAGCTATGTATAGAAGATCACAGTAGTTGATAACCTCTATATCTGCAACACTTCTAATGTGCGGTGCCGCCTTATTGTCATCCGACATATAATAGGCTACATTATGTGCTTTTGCATAGGCCGCAGTTATTCTTTCTCCCTCATTTACGAATTCAGACATTGTTTGTATTTTAAGTATTTTATATGCGTTTTTGTAAATACCTTGTTGAGCAACTGTAAGTTCACTGAATTTTAATATCTTTATAAAGCCACTATTTCGCATTCTTTTTATAACAAAATATTCATGAGTATCCTGTTTTATTTCGCAATTCCAAACATAATCACTTACATAAATCTGTTTTAAAACTGATATAAGATATTCAATACTTTTTGTTTTCACTACATTGATTAGAATATCTGCATCAAAGATCGCCTTATTTCTTGCCAAAGCGATCACTTCCTAACTTGATTTTTAGCTTTTCTTCTAATGTTTTCGCTACATCTGATAATTCTTCGTCTTCCTCATATCCAAAATATTCAGGAACCACACCTGCATAACTAAACAACACAATTAAGTCATCATGGCTAGTACGCAATCTTTGATAATTTTCTTTTATCATTGACAAAATCACTTTAGGCAAATATACCTTTGTTTTGCTCAATTCATTTAAATCGGATGAATATCCTAATCTTTTTGTAAGCTGAGGTAAATCATTTTTCTGTAGCAATATTCGATTAAGTTGATTTTCAGTTTCTTTATTATAATTGTTTGCGCCAATCTCACGAAGTCTTTTTGTAACTGCCTTGTATTCCACAAAATATATCTGTTGTAACATAACAATGATAGATTCATCAGCAGTAGATAACCTATACTTATTTAACAACCGATGATATTCTTTTTTAATATCCGTTTCTGGCATCAACAATTCTGCGGCAAAAATATCGGCTAATATTTCACTATTCTCAGTTTTTTCTTTCTGTTCTTCAGAAAATTCTTCTTGTAGAACAATATTTTTTTTTAAAACTAACCTATTTTCAACAATATGGTAGATTTCATGAGCTGCCGTAAAAATTTCATATCCCAATGTCTTATTTGTATTAGTATAAATGGCAAATCTATTATTCTTGTATCCTACAAACCCAGCTAATTCATTATTTTTAAAAGGGAGCCTAAAAAGCAAAGGATTGCTATTTTCTATTTCTAATTTTTCAATAATATCAAAAATGCTACGACCACAATAATTTCCTAAATTATATTGCTGTCTTAACAGATTCGCCTTATCTTGTATAATTCCCCCTACTTCTTTCACGCTACTCACCTCTATAAATTTGTTCTTGAGTAACAAAGGCATCAAATAGTAATTCACATTTAGCAATTTCGTTAATGTCATTTGATGTCATTCCTTTAGATTTAAAGGCTTTCACAAAGTTTTGAGTAACGATATCTCCTTTTTCTTCTGTCAATAATGTTTCTAAACTGATTCCAAGCAATTTGCTTATAGCATTCCCCTCATGCAAAGAAATGACTCTTTGAGAATTTTCGATTTTAACCAGTGAAGACCTACTCATACCAATCTTTTCTGCCATCTCTTGCTGTGTCATTCCTAAATCTTTTCTAATTAATGAAATTTTATCACCAATGGTATTAAACATATCAATCACTCCTATCTATATCTAGCATATAGAACTTTTCTGTGTTTGTCAATTGTATAATACTAATATAGTTCCATATTAGAACAATATTAATGTTCATACCCATTTTATTTCTATTTTATCACCATGCTTTAATTGATATGTATACTCTTTTTCAACTCCATTTACTAAAACAGTATGCCTACTTTTCCCCTGCGGGAGCTGTGTTGAAATATTTATCTCATTAAAAACATCTATAAGTATAGGTTTATGATTTATTCCTTCAGACTTAAATTCTACAACATCACCATTTTTTAAGGCAATTGGCTTTCTAGGATCTATTTTCGTGTTATTTAAACATACCTTCAACGAATTAAGTATTACCGGCTTACCGTTCACTTCCACTTTAATGTACGTCATTGCTTCCTCTTGTATGAAATCTTTAATATAAAACTCATCCGCAGATTTGTAATCAATGCAATCTCCTATATTAACTCTCTTGTCAATATTTGCTTTTTCTCCATTTATGTTAACAATTGCTTTCTCAATTAAATTTGCTTTTTTCCCATTTACAGTTATATATCCTGCTTCTTTTTTAAAACCTTCCTGTTCCAAGATTTTACTAATAGTATGATTGTTTTCTACTTCAATTTTGCACGCATCCGGAACGTATTTATCTAAGGATATACTTTTGTTTTTTACTTTTATTGTTGGCTTAAGCTCAACTCTTTTCCCATTAACAGTACAATAGCCAATCTTGTCTTGAAACAACTCACCAAAGGTAATACTAGCGTTTTTACCATTTTTTCCAATAATAAATTTAATACAATCCCCTTCCTTAACTTTGTCACAGAATTCTGCAGATTTATTATTAAGAAATAATTCTCCTTTTTCTCCTTCTTCTCCCGGAGCAGTAAATATTTCACCATTTATTTCATAAGTCAGTGCCATTCCTAGTCTTCCGTACATTTCCTTTAAATTGTATCCACCTGCTAGCAAAGCACCTGCAACATTATTTTGAACCATATTTAACATCTTTATCGGTTGACCATTCACATTAACCGTTATGAAACCTAATGTTGGACAAGTTAAGGCGGTATAGGCAATTGCTAAAACTGTAATAAAATTTGGTCCTGATAAATCCTCCGGGAGATTTTTAACACATTGTATTTTATCGGCTTGTTGAATTGCAACCCTGTTCATAGATATGCCTAACATACTTGCTAAACTTTTCCCTAAACCAGGAGTCATGCTTCCTCCTCCCACCAAAAGTATAGCTTGAGGAGGTTTTATATTTAATTTTATTATTTCTTTAGCTATCGACCCTGCTAATAACTCTACACTTGGCTTAATATCTTTCTTAATTTTTTTTGATGAATAAGTTTCCTCAATACCTAAAGCATTAAATGTTTTTATCTTATCATCAATACTAATATGTCTTTTTACTTCCTCTGCCCTATTAAAATCAAGCAAGTATCGCTCAGATAATGCCTCCGTTATTTCATCACCTGCCATTGGCACCATCCCAAATGCTGAAATAGTATTTTCTCCACAAATAGCAATATCAGATGTTCCTGCTCCAATATCAACTAAGGCAAGATTTAAACGACGCATAGCATGAGTAAGTACAAGATTTGCCACTGCAATAGGTTCTAAGGTAATTGATACCATTTCCATCCCTAAGTTTTCTATTACGGTTTGAAGAGAATCAACAACCACACGAGGTAAAAAAGTGGCAATAACATCCACCTCAGCTTTTTGTCCTTTTTGCCCTAACAATGAACCTATCATAATATTATCAAGTCGTTGTTCTATAACGCTATATCCTACACAATAATACTGTTGTGATAAAGAACACCCTTCCTTACTTTTTGGAAGTTCAAGTTGAGCCTGCTGTACAGCCTGAATTTCAAGGGAAAGAACATCCTCTTCTGTTAAATAAGACCTCACTGAAAATATGTTTTTAGCAGTACCTTTACTTGTCTTTAAAGCTCTTCCTGCCGCTGCCACAGCTACTTTTTTTAGTTTATGCTCACTGAACTGGTTCATTTCTTGAACAAGCTCATCAACTAAATGAGTTACCTCATCAATATGATGGATTTGTCCATCTAACATCGCCCTAGTTTCATGTTCCCTAAAGATAAGCTTTTCAACTTTTATTTTTTTATCCTCTAAAGAAGCCAAAAGAGCCATCACCGATCTAGTCCCAATATCTAGCACAAATATTGATTCACTCAAAACATTTTACCTCCTTGTTTTGATTAAAGAAAATTAAGACAACATTTACTATACATATAAAATAAACATACACTAATTCTTTTTATAAAAAAATGTATCCGCTGTACTATATCCAATGCTCCTTGCTTGTAATATCTGCTCCGTACTTCCCGTGAATAATATTCCTCCACGTCGTAATGCTTTATGAAAATTGTAATAAAGTATACTTTTGGCATCCTCTTTGAAATATATAACAACATTTCTACAAATAATAAGATCCAACGCTACTGGAAAATCATCTCTTAATAGATTATGATTTTTAAAGGTTATATTTTTTTTAAGTTCATCTTTTACTTTATATTTATCATCTTGAACATCAAAATACTTATGAAGATATTTTTCAGGTGTCCCCTGAACTTCCTTTTTTAAATATACTCCTTCACTAGCTTTAGCTACAACAGTATTGTCAAAATCAGTTGCTAAAATAGTATGCTTCCCAAAACCAAATGACTCCGCTAAAATCATCGCAAGAGTATATGGTTCTTCCCCAGTAGAACAACCTGCACTCCATATTTTAAGATTTGCTGATTCTGATAATAAGCTTGGCAAAATATTTTTCTCCAATTTTTCCCATTGTTGTGGATTTCGAAAAAATTCTGAAACGTTAATCGTCATGTGATTGAGGAAGCGATTAAATATTTCCTTATCTGTCCTCATTACTCGCACAAATTCATTATAATTACCTTTATAGCCCAATGTACCCATAAGAGCATTTGTTCTTCTTTCCATCTGTTGTCTTTTATAACCTGCTAAATCAATGTTTAAATATTGTTTTAAATCAGAGACAAATTTTTCATAATTATCCATAACATCACCCCGCACATATTCCATTATTTTATCAATATTATTTAACGTAACTGTTTTATTCTTTTAAGCATTCAAAATGTCCTGCTTACAAAAATAAAACTTATGGTAAAGGGTTATATCATGTTTTCTTCCTTTTATCTATTAATATTGAAATAATTATACTGATTTCGTATAACAAAAGCATCGGCAATGCCAACATAACTTGCGAAATAATATCAGGTGGAGTTAACGCAGCAGCAAGTATAAATATAATTAGCACTACATATTGTCTCTTTTTTCTTAATGATTGGGATGTAATAATACCTTTTTTAGTTAAAACATAGGTTACAACAGGTATTTCAAAAACAATCCCAAAAGGAAACAAAAAAGTAATAACAAACGAAATGTATTTTGCCGCTGAAATCATAGGTGTTAATCCACCACTAAAATCCACAAGCAAAAACTTTAACCCTAATATCAAAACATATTTGTACGCAAAACCAACACCCAACACAAATAATAATACACTTGTAATAAATACACACCAAAATATTTTCTTTTCATTTTTATAAAGTGCCGGCAATAAAAATAATATTATTTGCCATAACACAATAGGCGAAGAAATTATTAAGCCACCTATAAATGCTGTTTTTATTTGTGTATAAAATCCCTCAGTGACTGAAAGGAGAAACAGTCCCTCTTCCAATTCATCTAAAGGTGCCATAAGAATACTATAAATAATATCCTGCCAAAAAATAATGCACACAATTGTGCCCACTATAATAGCAATAAGAGAAATAATAAGTCTTCTCCGCATTTCTTCTAAATGTTCGACTAATGTCAGCTTATTATCATTCATCTTTTTCCACCATCTTCTTCGCTATACATATAAATCCTATATAAGTACGAAATGCCCGACTTGCGCCGAGCATAAAGCCATCTTTGTTTACTTGACATCCTCTTTGAATTCATCCTCAATGTCCTTTTTTGCTCTTTTAAATTCCGACATCGCTTTTCCCAATGATCTTCCCACTTCAGGAAGCTTGCCCGGTCCAAAAATAATCAAAGCAAGTATTATTATCAATACCAATTCCATTGCTCCAAAAGAAAACATCCTCAATTCCCCCTATAAATTACATACTTAAACAACCCAATTATATTATAAATCTTTTATAACAAAAACTAAATAGAAATATAAGCAAAAAATCTAATCGCAATTATTTCTACGATTAGATTTTAAATCAAACCATTGGTCGGAGCGACTGGACTTGAACCAGCGGCCTCCACCACCCCAAGATGGCGCTCTAGCCAAACTGAGCTACGCCCCGAAGCCACACATTGTATTATATATATTCAACCATATTACTGTCAAGAAATATAATTCTCAAATTTATACAACGTTCCCTTTGAAGAAATGTCTAATACATGTGTCACAGCAGAAATACCAAAAGAACTCCATGCCTCCACCATTGACTTTCTTATATTTTCCTCATTATCCTTACAAAAAGCTAACACCGTTGGACCTGCTCCACTAAGACAGCTTCCTAAAGCCCCTTTCGAATATGCAGCTGTTATTACCTCTTTAAAACCGGGAATAAGCGACATTCTGTAAGGCTGATGGAGTGCATCCTCCATAGCAATATTTAAATACCTGTAGTCACCTGTAAGTATTGAGGTCATAAACATACCAAAACGTCCTGTATTAAAGACAGCATCTTCTCGAGATACTTGCTTAGGTAATATATTTCGAGCCGCTACGGTAGATAATTGAAAATCAGGAACAGCTACAATAATGCGAAGATTGTTTTGAGGTCTTATCTTGATATATTTTATCTCATTAAATGATGTTACCGAAATAACCATACCTCCTACAAGAGCCGGAGCAGCATTATCTGGATGTCCTTCAATCTCAGTAGCCAATGAAATGATTTTTTCTTCGTCTAGCTTCCCCTTCAAAAGCACATTTGCGGCTACCAATCCTGCCACTGCAAGGGTAGCACTACTTCCTAAGCCCCTAGAGCTTGGTACAGACGCTCTCACCGCTATCTTCAAATTAGGAGTATCCTTCTTTAACACTTCAGCAACTAAATTCATCCCTTGATGAGCCAAACTTCTTTTTTCAAGCAACACAGCTTCCGAAGGTACTCCTTGCTCATTATCACTAAAAAAATAAAAGTCATTATATAAATTGAGAGCCACTCCAATACAATCAAACCCCGATCCAAGATTTGCCGAAGTCGCTGGAACACTTACTTTTAGCATAATTTATTATCACTCCATACCTTCTACTCTAATCATACTTACTATTTCCTTTGTTGTAGACATTTTCTTTATAATTTCGAGTGAATCCTGAATATCCTTCTCCCTTACCCTATGGGTTATAACCACCAAATCAGCTGTATCCTTCATATAATTTTTTTGTACAACACTTGCCAAGCTTACCCCTCGTTCAGCAAAAACTCCTGTTATTCCAGCAAGCACCCCTGGTCTATCAATTACACAAAGTCTCAAAAAATAGCTAGTATACACATTATCCATTGATTTAATCGCTTTATTGTCGTAACAAGTACAAACCGCATTTCCAACACTATTCATATTAATATTCTTTATAACCCTTATAATATCCCCAACCACAGCACTTGCTGTTTCCATTTGCCCTGCACCCGGTCCATAAAACATCGTTTCCCCTATTGCATCTCCTTTAACAAAAATCGCATTGAATGATCCATCAACTATAGAAAGCGGATGAGTTATCGGAATAAGTGCCGGATGAACTCTAACCTCCACCTCATTATCCTCTTCACGACCTATACCTATCAGTTTGATAGCATAACCAAGCTCTTTCGCATATTCAATATCTTCATTAGTAATTTTACTGATACCCTCAACATATACATCACAAAACTTAACCCTAGTATGAAAAGCAATTGAGGCAAGAATAGCAATTTTCCTAGCTGCATCTAATCCCTCTATATCCGCTGTCGGATCTGCTTCAGCATATCCTAATTTTTGAGCAGTTTTAAGAGCATCATTAAAGCTAATACCTTCTTTAGACATACTCGTCAAAACAAAATTTGTTGTTCCGTTAACTATACCCATAACCTCCTGAATATTATTAGCAATGAGGCTCTCTTTCAGAGGACTAATTATAGGCATTCCTCCACCGACACTGGCTTCAAAATAAATATCTTTTTGCGCTTTTTTTGCTGCTTCAAATAATTCTTCACCATACTCTGCTAATAAATCTTTATTAGCTGTAACTACATTTTTCCCTTTTTTTAATGCCTCCAATACATACGTACGAGCAGGTTCAATTCTACCCATAAGTTCAATCACAACTTTAATTTCAGGATCATTAACTATATCCTGCCAATCAGTTGTAAATACCTCAGGAGATAAGTCAAACCCTCGATCCTTATTTATATTTCTTACGAGTATCTTTTTAATGTGTATTCTTGATCCACATTTTTTAACCCATAAACTCTCGTTTCTTTTCAGAACCTTAACAACTCCTGTTCCTACTGTTCCCATACCTAATATAGCAATATTAATTTCTTTCAAAATAATTCCCCCTAACTTTGTCCGACAATCTCTACTTTTTTAACTCCTTCTATCCTCTGAAGTTTATTAATCAACTCTTCAATATCACTAACAACCTCTTTAGTATCAATACTCAGTGTAGTGTTGGCAATATTTTGAAGAGGTATACCCTGATTTATTGTAAGTACATTGCCTTTCATGTAAGCTACTTTGTCTAATATATTTGATAAGACACCAGGTTTATGATCCAGAATGAAAGAAACAGTAATGATTTTTTCCTTACTAACCTCATAAAACGGGAATATTCCATCCCGATATTTATAAAATGCACTGCGACTCAAGCCTACCTTTTCCACAGCTTCGTTAACTGTTATAACTTCCCCTCTAGCAAGTATCTCCTTTGTCATAGCCGTTTTTAAGATTGCCTCTGGAAGTATATCCTTGCTAACCATATAAAACTTTTTGTTAATATTTTTCCTCATTTCCTAGCTCCCTTATTGTCCTTATGACGAGGATGTTTTTCCCTGTATGGTAGACATTATATCACCATCTTTTTTATACTTCAATAACAATTTTAAATTTACAGGTGGAAAAAGTAGAACTACTCAATTGAAAAAGTAATTTCTACCCCTAGTATTCACAAGAGCAGAAGTTACTTTTGCAATTTAAATTAAACATTTTCTAAATATTTCTTTATCATTCAAAACTCTTATCAGGGAACTTAACCATAACTGCAATCATTTTTATCTCTGTGACAGTCTCGCTCTATAGAAATCGTTATTGCAGATTTTGTTCTAAGTATTCTTCTGTTTGTCTAAATTATATGGAAGAAAAATATTCAGAATCACCAACCACCCTTTCAAAGTGGGTATGGAATAGTGATCCCTGTAAGAGGCTTAAAACATTAAACCAACTGAGAATACACAAATCTCTCACAAATCAAAAGCATTAAGTGTATACTTTTTATATTATCATCTATCTAAAAATATCTACGTAACACTTCTTCTTATTCTATTTTCCCACGCATAGCGTGGGACTTAATCTAGAGTTCGTTTCGAACAGCCCGAGAACACACGCTTAGCAACATCCACATTGCTCTCGTTAAACTATTGAAAGTAAAATGTTTATAGGTTGCTACTTATGCTACCGTTACTTCTACTGATGATATTGTCAAGTTGTTATCGTTATTTGCTCCTGCTAGCATTTCGCCCCATGAAGCTGTGAATGTATAGTCACCTACTGTTGTTGCACTGTATATGTCTGTATCTGCCCACGTTATTGGTACATTCACTACTAACGCATCTTCTAATGTTACTGCTATTTCTGTTGGTAATACTGCAATAACTGCATCTGCATCACTATATTGAACATCATTATTTGCTACATCACCTGTTTGAGTCAATGTCACTGCTTCGTATGACGCTAATGACGATGTTTCTTCTGCTTCCACTAATACCGTTACTGTGTATGTAACTGCACTACCATCTTTCCCAGCTTCTATACACATCTCCCGTAATCGTTCCTGTCACACTATTAAAAGTAAAATATCCTGCTGCAGTTTTCACTAATACCGTTACTGTATATGTAGCTGTACTACCATCCTCCGCAGTTACTGTATATATTACTTCATCTGTAAAATTATTTTCTGTTGTTCCACTCGTTTGTTCTACTTCACCTAT
>JAQUGH010000194.1 GCA_028684195.1 Clostridia bacterium
GTGCTATCTTTAATTCTAGAAATTCACTATAGTTTCCAGCATAGCTGTACAACTTTCCTTTATCTAACTCAATAATGCGATTCGTTACTCTGTCTAAAAAATACCGGTCATGAGTAACCATTAGTAGTGCACCTTTACGCTTATCTAAATATTGTTCTAGCCATGCCACCGTATCATTGTCAATATGATTAGTAGGTTCATCTAATATAAGTAAATCAGCTGGGTTAATTAACGTACTAGCTAAAGCAACCCTTTTCCTTTGTCCGCCAGATAAAATACTAACTTTAGCCATAAAATCAGTAATTCCTAACTTAGTAAGAATTCTTTTTGCATCACTTTCCAGTTGCCAAGCTTGATTCTCCTCCATTTTTTCGCTTAAACTAATTAACTTTTTTTCAAGCACAAAATTACCAGGACATTTCTGAATTTGTTCCAGCACCTGCTGATATTCTTTGAGTACCCTTATAACTGGTGAATTACCTTTAAAAACTTGCTCCAACACCGTTGCTTCTGCATCAAACTCAGGATTTTGGGGTAAAAATTCCATCTGTACACTCTTTCCCTTGGTGATACTGCCCATATCTGAATTCACTAATCCGGCAATAATCTTTAAAAATGTGGATTTACCCGTACCATTAACACCAATTAATCCTATTTTATCCCCTTCATCAATACCCAATGTTACATTTTTAAATAAAGTACGTTCACCGTAACTTTTCGCTAAATTTTCTATAGACAATAGATTCATATTTTACCTCTCATTGTATATTCTATTTTTACCTCTTAATCTCTCGTCTCACTGACTCTATTGTATACTTAACTATGACTTAAAGGAAATTTAAGATTATATTTTTTTAGCGAAGCAATATACTTGCCATTGATGCGTAATAAGCTCAAAATACATTGCACTTATCTATATTCTATAATATAATTTTATATCATATGATTATGCATTTTTAAATGGTTTAAACACCTCTTCAATAATACTTTTTTTATAGAAAGGACAGATCAAGTGAAACTTGGAATCGTAGGACTACCCAATGTAGGAAAAAGTACTCTCTTTAACGCTATAACTCAGGCTGGAGCAGAATGTGCAAACTACCCTTTTTGTACCATAGAACCAAATGTAGGCGTAGTTGCCGTCCCTGACGAAAGACTGGCAAAGTTAGCCGTAGTATCTAAATCAAAAAAAATTGTACCCACTACTATCAATTTTTATGATATCGCTGGGCTTGTAAAGGGTGCAAGTAAAGGAGAAGGACTTGGTAATAAGTTTCTTGCTCATATAAGAGAAGTAGAAGCTATAGTTCATGTGGTTAGATGCTTTGCGAGTGACGATGTCGTACATGTGGATGGAAATGTAGATCCTCTTCGAGATGCAGAAACAATAAACCTAGAATTGATATTTTCTGATATTGAAATACTAGAGAAAAGACTTCATAAATCTCAAAAAGCTGCAAAAACTGATAAATCCCTAGCACTTGAAGCAGAATTAATTCAAAAGATACTAGCAGTGTTAGAAGAAGGGAAATCTGTAAGAACACTGGATCTATCCGATGAGCAAAAAGAACTTGTTAATTCCTTTAATCTCTTGAGTTCAAAACCAGTCATTTATGTAGCTAATGTTTCTGAAGAAGATCTTTTAGATGACGGTACCTCAAACTCCTATGTAGAAAAGATAAGGGATTTTGCTTCTACAGAAGATGCCGAAGTAGTTGTCATTAGTGCCCAAATAGAAAATGAAATTGCGCAACTAGATACTGAAGAAAAAATAGAATTTCTTAAGGATCTTGGTCTTGAAAAATCAGGGCTTGAAAAATTGGTACAAGCGAGCTACAAGTTACTAGGTTTAATGAGTTTCTTAACTACAGGTCCTATGGAAACTAAAGCTTGGACAATAAAAAAAGATACTCCTGCACCTCAAGCAGCAGGTAAAATTCACTCCGACATAGAGAGAGGCTTTATCAGGGCTGAAATAGTAACCTATGATGATCTAATGGCTAGTAATGGTAACATTGCCTCGGTTAAAGAAAAAGGACTTATGAGGATTGAAGGAAAAGAATACCTCATGAAAGATGGAGATGTCGTTAATTTTAGATTTAATGTTTAATTAAATGGAACTAATTTTCGTTTTTGGTTTATTACTCATAATTTCTCACCAACACTTCATCAACTTCCCCTCTTTTATCCGCATTAGAGTTTATTGTACGCTTTGCTTTAATAATTTCAATGTTATAATCTTTATATAACTCCAATATAAAATCCGTAGCAGAATTTGATAGTAAAAACTTAATACCTTTATTATCTAATTTATCACACAACTTTTTTAACCTTATTTGCTCATTTCTATCAAATCCACCTTTTGCATATCCAGTGAAATTTGAACTATCTGAAACAGGGTCATAGGGTGAATCGAAATATACAAATGCACCTTTTCTAATACCTTTAACCCCCTCTTCAAAGTCACCACATTTAAATATAATGTTAGCATCATTAAAATACTTACTCACAGCTCTTAAAGTAATCTCATTTGTAATATTGGGATTATTATATCTTCCAAACGGTGAATTAAACTGTCCTGCCTGATTAACTCTAAATAAACCGTTATAACAAGTCTTGTTAAGATAATGTACTCTTGAAGCTCTTTCAACTTTTGATAAGTTTAAGTACACCTTTTTATCTCTATCTGCAACTCTGATTTTATAAAAATAATCTGCTTCATTTTTGTGTTTTCTCAAATCTTCTATCAAAGAATCTACATTATCTTTAATAACCTCATATAAATTAATAAGTTCTTTATTTATATCATTTACAATAGCTTGTTTCGGTTGAATATCAAACAGCACAGCACCACCACCTATAAACGGTTCATAATATGTTGTGATTTTTTTAGGAATATATTTTCTAATCTCTGAAAGCAGTTGTCTCTTACCACCCACCCATTTTAGTACAGGCGTTACAAGTCTATTATATTTCATATAATTATCCCTCGCATATGTTTTTTATCTCAAATATATTATACCGTGTTTAACAATAACAGAACACATGTTTTTGATTTTTTTAATTACTGCAACCTACGACAATTTAGAAATAACCTTATCAATATCATCAAAAGCTTTCTTCATTGCTTCATTCTTTCCAACAGAGGACATATCAACTCCTTCCACCAAAATTTTTTCAAACTTTCTAATGCCAAGAAATTTGAATATATCATGGAAATAATCTACACCACGAATAAAAGTTCCTGGTAATATTTTAGGATACACACCTCCTGAAGATTGTATATATACCATCTTCCTTTCTTTATACCCGAGAAGCCCTTTTACTTCGTTCGGCGACACCTTTATCACTTTATTGTTTAATATAACACAATCAATGTATCTTTTCAGTCTCGCCGGAAACATTAAACTCCACATTGGTGTTGCAATTACATATGTGTCCATACTTACAAATTGATCACATAAAAAATTT
>JAQUGH010000195.1 GCA_028684195.1 Clostridia bacterium
AGACGACAATTTTTTGAAGTGAATAAAATATCTTGGAAAAAGTGGGTACTGCCTGTACATACAGATTTTTTCAAGAAAATTAAGGATAGTGACACAATAATTCTAATCTTACAACCGGAAACATTGAAGGCATAGCTCATTACGGCAGGCTGTGCTACCAATGTTATATATATATCTGCCGGGAGATAGAAGTTATAATCCCAACTGATGCGATCAGAATTGGAATAAGTCTTGACAGCCACATGACCTAGTACGATAAACTCCTGCGTAGTGTACTCCCTGTCGGTAAACGCTTTCGACGTTCCTTTATAGTTGTGGAGTGTGATCGTGTCGCCAACCTCAAAATGCTTGCTTTCTATGTCCGGAACACTGTTGTCATCCAATTTGATTCCCTCCAGAATATACTTGCCGGTTTTCAACTTTTCAATGTCCAGTTCGCCGTCAATCAACTCCAGCCGGTTAAACGGCAAATCCTCAAGGCCATAGGCCATAGCCATCATATCTCCGTTGGTGTTCCTATTATATTCTTGTTCTGTGTTTTTTTCGTCCTCTACTGCAAACATTTCCTCTCTGCCACCGTACAGACGCCCACCCTCCTCAAAGCCAGGCTGAGCTTTCACTACCTGAATGAAGCTTTCGGTGATTTGGTTTTCAATCCCACAGAAATCATTTTGAAAGTAATCGGCATGAGCAATTAGAAAATCGGTATCCACAAATTTGGAAAGGAACTTATCCATATCAATGCTCTGTGAAAGAGTAAACACCGTATTCAGCAGTACAAGACTTAGAGATAAGCTGATGATTACAAGTGCAGTGCGTCTTTTGTTTCTTCCCAAATTGGATAACGCCATTCGAGGCATTTTTCCGCCATCAATGGATTTTTTTAGTTTACTATTTTTCTTTGTATTTTCATCTGTATACCGTACTGCCTCCACCGGCGATACAGTGGCAGCTATCCTACTAGGCTTAAAGGTGCTTATCAGCACTGTAATGAGAGCGAATAGCGCAGCACCGATAAATATAAACGGGTTTGGCGATACAGAAACCTCACTTCCTGCATATGTAGAATTATTCATAATAAGAGGGACAAGCGATTTCCCGGCGTAAAAACCCACAATCAACCCAATCGGTATTCCTATAGCAGAAAGAATCAACGCCTGCCTGCGGATAATACGACGTATCTGTCGCCCAGTCGTGCCAATTGTTTTTAAGAGACCATAGAACCGAATATCACGAATAACAGAAATCTGAAAAATATTGTAAATAATTAAATAACCAGCAAAAATGATAAGCAGTAAGCCCGAAATCAGCGAAACTAGCGTTCCCACGTCCATTCCAAAATTTGTGGAAAGGTATGACCAGTTCACATTATGCTCCAAATAATTAGGTTCATTTTCATCGATAGAATAACCGCTGTCCGTAATAACTTTTTCCAACTTTTCCTCTAAATTAATGCTGTTTTTGAACATAATATATGCGTTAATGGCACCTGCGAGGGAATTGTCCTCCTTATAGGTATTTTGCAGTTCCTCCAAATGATCATCTACGTAAGCACGGGAAGAAAATATCTGTCCCACGTTAAAAACAGGGTCACTTTCCCACCAACCAGCGAGGACAAAATTTTTTTGCACTTTTTCTCCTCTTATGTCAAGCTCGAGCGTAAGCTGCGCACCAACCTCAAGAGGAACACCCATCAGTTGCAAGGTCTTGGTATCTGCAATAACTTCGTTTTGAGTTACAGGTTTATGTCCGCTTGTGGGTTCGCAAAATCCCAACTTCAAGCCCACATCATCGTAATACCAAAACTCAGCACGGCGTTTCAAAAACTCCTCGTTTTCCACATCGTCACACAGTATACGGTTATATGCAATTTCTTTGATGAGCGAATGATCTTTAATGTTGTCAAATTCCTCATCAGTAATATATTTGAGTACTGCATGACCATCGCCGCCTGCTTGCCGCATAGTTGCACGTTGCAGACTCTCCACGGTGCCAATCCCCATGGTGAAAAACGTTGTAAAAAGCACCGCAGTCAATGCAATAGCAATAATCACAATCAAGTTGCGAGTTCTATTTGCCCAAAAGCTTTTATCCGAAATATTGCGAATAGCTTTTTTGTTTTTTACCTTAATCACCTGCCATCACCACCCACGATTTTCCCGTCCTCAATGCGAATGATCCGGTCTGCCATCTGTGCAATTTCTTCATTATGAGTAATCATTACAATGGTTTGCCTAAACTGTTGGCTCGTCACTTTGAGAAGCCCCATTACATCAAGGCTTGTCTTGCTATCCAGATTTCCCGTAGGTTCGTCGGCAAGGATGATAGCTGGTTTAGCTGCCAAGGCTCTGGCAATTGCCACACGCTGCTGTTGACCGCCAGACAAGTTGTTTGGCAGATTGTTCAGCTTGCTTTCAAGTCCCAATGTCCTAATAATTTTATCCAAATATACTTTGTCTGGCTCATTCCCATCAAGTTGAATAGGCAAAATTATATTTTCGTATACATTTAAAACCGGAACAAGATTATAGTTTTGGAACACAAAACCAATTTTCCTTCTGCGAAAAATTGTAAGCTCTTCATCTTGCAATGAAAAAATCTCTTTCCCATCTACAGTAACCATTCCGCTTGTGGGACGATCAAGACCGCCCAGCATATGTAAAAGGGTGGACTTACCACTACCAGATGTGCCTACAATCGCAACAAATTCACCATTCTCCATAGTGAAGTCAACGCCATCTAAAGCTTTGACCGTTGTATCTCCGCTTCCGTAATACTTTTTCAAATTTGTTGTTTTAAGTATTGTTGTTTCAAGTATCGTCATTTTGATTTCCTCCTAAAAATATAGTCTGTATTGCAGTTTTGTACAATACAGACTATATCATAACAATCTTTCGACAATCTTTCTGAAATCTAACAGTTTTGCAAGATTTATTTTTCCCTAGGCAAAAATACCGAGAAGGCGGAACCACTCCCCAACACGGATGACACCTTGATATAGCCACCCTCGGCTGCCACAATCTCTCTTGCCAAAAGCAACCCAATGCCAACACCTTCTTGTTTGTTGACGGCTGCCGAGCGATAGAAACGGATGAATATTTTGCTTTGTTCATCCTCTGCAATACCAATTCCATTATCGGTAATATCAATACGACAGAATAACTCATAAGGTATGACTTTTACGGTAATGCTCTCGCCACTTTCGCTATATTTTACGCCATTATCAATAATATTATATATTGCTTCGGTCGTCCATTTCAGGTCAAAACAGGCACTTATCTCTGTATCTTCCATGGTGATAGAGATGCCCTTTGTATCTGCCTTTGGCATGATTTGTTCTCGTACCTCATCCAGTAACCTTTGTACCGCTTCCTGTTTAGGTAAAACAGTAATAATACCCGTTTCAAGCCGTGATGTTTTCACCAAAGCACTGATGAGAAAGTTTA
>JAQUGH010000047.1 GCA_028684195.1 Clostridia bacterium
ATAAAAGTTTTCTTTTAAAACAATACCCTGTGGGGGTATCTTATAGTCTTATATTAATACAAATCATACTATGTCGTCAACTTAAAATAATGAAAAAGCTTTCTATATGTGGTAATCCTTCCTAAGTAATACTTTGTTTTATATTCGCTCATTTAATGATACAATATAGAGAAACTTCGTTAGGGTAGTTTGCTTTATTTTTTTGCAATATATTTTAGCATCTGTATTAAGGATGCGTTTAATTGAGTAGGAGGAGATTATATGAAAAAACTGATGACAGGCAATGAAGCTATAGCTAGAGGAGTTTATGAAGCCGGTTGTACAGTAGCGGCAGCTTATCCGGGTACTCCCAGTACAGAAATTCTTGAGAATGTTGCTAAATACGAAGGGATATATTCCGAATGGTCACCCAATGAAAAGGTTGCACTTGAAGTTGCAAGTGGTGCTTCTATTGCAGGGGCGAGAAGTCTTGCAGCTATGAAGCATGTGGGTTTAAATGTGGCAGCTGATCCTTTTTTTACCATGGCATATGAAGGCGTGAATGGGGGCTTTGTTATCGTTACTGCTGATGATCCAGGTACTCATAGCTCTCAAAATGAACAAGATAACAGGTATTATGCTCCTCATGCTAAAGTTATTTTAATTGAGCCAGCAGATAGTCAGGAATGTAAGGACTTTGTAAAAAATGCTTTTGAGTTGAGCGAAAAATATGATTCGCCTGTTTTGCTCAGAGTGACAACGAGAATATGCCATAGTAAAGGTCTTGTTGAACTTGGGGAAAGAGAAGAAGTAGGTGTAAAGGAATACAAAAAAGATACTAAGAAATATGCCATGACACCTGCTAATGCAAAGGTAAGACATATAATAGTTGAAGAGAAGTTAAATAAGCTAAGGGAATATACAAATAGTTGTCCATTGAACAGAATAGAGTGGGGCGATAAGAAAATCGGGATTATTACAAGTGGTATTTCTTATCAGCATTCTAAGGAAGTTTTCGGGGAGAATGCCTCGTATTTAAAATTGGGATTAACATATCCTTTACCCAATGAGATGATTTTGAAGTTTGCTCAAACAGTAGATGAAGTGTATATCGTAGAAGAGAATGATCCATACTTGGAATCTTATATAAAGTCCTTAGGTATAGATTGTAAAGGGAAAGAGCTCATTCCTATTTGTGGGGAATTAAATCCTGGAATTATAAAGAATGCGTTTTTCCCTGAGGAGAAAGCGGAAGCTTACGAAGCTGAAATAAAAGTACCGTCCAGACCTCCTGTTTTATGTGCAGGGTGTCCGCATAGAGGCTTGTTTTATGCTCTTAGTAAATATAAAGATATTGTGGTTTCAGGGGATATTGGTTGTTATACTTTGGGGTTAATGCCACCTCTTAGTGTGACAGATAGTGTAATTTGTATGGGAGCAAGTATTTCCGCAGGAATTGGGTTTGAGAAAGCCTTTATGCAAGGTGGTACTAAGAAGAAAGTGTTTAGCTGTATTGGAGATTCTACTTTCTTTCATTCTGGGATAACTGGACTTATTGATGCTGTTTATAATAAAAGTAAGATAAGTATTGTAATTATGGATAATCGAATTACAGCGATGACAGGACATCAAGAAAATCCTGGAACAGGAAAGACTTTAAGGGGAGAAGAAACTACCATTATTGATATTGAAAAGATAGTGGTTGCAGTGGGAATAAAACAAGAAAATATTAGAACCGTTGATCCGTATAATTTAGAAGAAACGCAGAGAGCGGTCAAGGAGGCTTATGAAGCCCAAGAGCCTTTTGTAATCATCACAAAACGTCCCTGTGCTCTTATCAAGAAAGTGCAAAAGGCAAGGACAGGGATATATTGCGTATTTGATGATGAGAAATGTAAAAAGTGTAAGGCTTGTCTAAAGATTGGATGTCCTGCTATATCCTTTAAGGGTGGTCAAATCACGATAGATGGTGATATGTGCAACGGTTGTGGAATTTGCCAACAAGTATGCAAATTTAACGCTATTACAAAGGTGGGTGAATAAAATGACCAAAGCATTATTATTAGTTGGAGTAGGTGGGCAAGGTACTATTTTAGCTTCAAAAATATTGAGCGAAGGCTTGGTTAAGCTAGGTTATGATGTGAAGATGTCTGAGATACACGGTATGGCTCAAAGGGGTGGAAGCGTAACAACTCAAATAAAATTTGGGAAAAAGGTCTATTCACCAGTGATAGGTGTTGCTGAAGCTGATGCGATAGTTGCTTTTGAAAAAGTGGAGGCGGCTAGATATCTTTATCAACTTAAAAAAGGCGGAACGCTTGTTATTAATGATCATGAAATTTATCCTTTGCCTGTTTTAACAGGGCAAGAGGAATATCCTGGTGATATTAATGAAAATCTTCAAAAACAGGTTGAGAAGGTGAAGGTTTTGAATGCCAATAAAATTGCAGAAGGATTGGGAAATACCAAGGCACAAAATATTGTTTTATTAGGGACGGTTATAAAAGCACTAGGATTGGAAGAACTAGATTGGATTGCTGTGTTAAAGGAATATATTCCACCAAAATTTTATGAGCTTAATATTAAAGCACTTGAGGCTGGAATGAGTTTATAATTTGATATGATGAATTTGCGTAAAGAAAGAATGGGGCTATCCAAGAGGATGCCCCATTCTTTCTTTACTATTATTGTACAGAAAATGCGAATAGGGATCTTCTGAAATGGGTTAACTATCCTACAAATTTATATATAACGTTGAAATAATAAATAAATTATTATGAATAATACGCAAATATGTGCTATAATAAGATGACAACATAATATTAATGCATAAGGGGAGAACAGAAATGATAGAAAAGCCAATGAGTAATAATTTAGACTTCTTAAAGGGAAAAAAGCCAATAAATGATCGTTTGTTTTCATGGAGTAAGGAACGTCAAAAAGTGAAAAGAGCGTACATAGACAAGAAACTTACTTATGAAGAGCAAGATAAGATACTGAAAAGGATGGAAACATTCGAGAAATATGACAAAGGGGATCGTTCTGCTACTGTAGTAAAAAAAATGCAGGAATTTGCACGTGAATATAGTATGGTTTTAAAAGAAGATGGTTCTTTTAATTCACCGGGGAATGATATTAATAAGCTTAGGAATGATTTTCTAGAAAATATAGATGCTAGAATCAACAATCCTGAAAAAGCAAGTGTTGGAAAAGGCGGACGAAATACGCGAGATCAAGTATTTGGAAAAGCTGCTAGCGAAAAAAGAAAGAATCAGAGAGATGAAAGATAAAAAAGAAGGGAAGAATCTTCCCTTCTTTTTTTAATATCACAAAAACATTAACCACATTATTATAACCAGTAGGAGCTTAGTTTCCCAAGTAAGGAAGTAAAGTTTTCAACAAATTTTTAACTAGCTCTAATTCTTTTGGTGAACATTTATGCAGTAATTCGTTGATTTCTGTTAAATGTGAGTCCTTATTCTCATCAGAACCATAAGTATTATGTACATCAAAAAGGCAATTGTTTTCAGGAATTATTTTCCCGAAAATCAAATAGTCAAGGGACACATGCAAACAATCAGTAACTTTAATTAGAGTGGGTAGACTCATTTGTCTTTCACCTCGTTCAAGTTGACCGACATAGTAATCCGAAAGGTTTATAATTTCGGCAAATCGTTCTCGTGAAAGTCCAAACTTTTTTCTTTCTTTACTGATTCGCTGTCCTATTGTTTTATTGTGTATTTCTAATGGGTTCATCATTTTTACTCACTCCCTACTATATACAACTGTAACTGATTTTAAGTTATTTCAGAATTTGCTAGTTGTATTTAATATTAGTTTGCAATCAGCCAACATTTCATATACAATTAAATACAGAAATGTTTTTTTGAATGCAAGCGATACAAGTAAACATATTCAAGTAACTACATTTAATGGGAGGAGAGTACAAGGTGGGGCAAGAAAAACATTTAGAAATAGCAAGAAATATTCTTAATAATGCTGCTAGCATGAATATGAATAAGGAAACTATATTAAAAATAAGTAAAAAAATGGATGAATATATTGTTGAGTATTATCGGAAAGTTAATAGTTCGACAGAGACAAAGTAAAAAAAAGGAAATTACAAAGTTAGTATTATCATCTTTTTAGAGATATATTAGATGATATATGATATTATAAATATGATTAATGTCAAAATAAGATGATTCATATTAATTAATAAGCTTGATATTTGTAATATCAAGCTTATTAAGGTTTGCTTTAGTAGGGAGGGAGGCTAAAAATTGTACTCGGTAATTATTTCTTTAGGTGCAGGGTCTACTTTATTGGCATTTCTGATAACTTATCAGGTTAAGGTTGCAGGGACTGATTTACTTTCAATTGCGAAGTATAATTTAGTAATCCTTCCAGCAATATTTATTGCCAATGTCTTTTTAGGAATGGGTATTAATAAGGGACATGCTATTTTTGAGAATTTACCTCTGATGATTGCTATTCAAACTTCAATTTATTATATAATGATTACCGTATTTTCTATCTATATGCTAGATAACAAAATATCAATTGCAAAAACTATTGTGGCGTTTGCTTTGATTATAGTAGCTATTTATTTATTAAAAAGCTAGAAATACTGGAAATTACAAATTGGAACATTTTACATAGAGAATTCGTCTGTATTTACATATAAGAATAATATAATACAAAGTATAACACAATATTCAATAGCTAATGGTTGCCAAGCTTTTAAAATGGTTCAATTAACTTTCAAGTTATTTAAGGAGGAGAAAAATGAAAAGTAAGATTAGTACTAAGAGTAAAATTATTAGAAGAATTAATCAGAACAATAGTAAGAGAATAAGTAGAAATGCTTGTAGTATTATGGTGGTACTTATTATGCTGGCATTAACGAGTACGTCTGTTTTTGCTCAAACATCAGACATAGCCTCAACAGTTTCTTTCAAGTTGGGAAACGAAAATTTGATGAGTAGTTATCATCATTTAATAGCAGGAAAAAGAGTAGGTTTAATAACAAATCAAAGTGGTGTAAATAGTCAAGGAGAAAGTACGATTGATGTTTTAGCCAATGATTCAACAGTAGATTTAGTGGCACTTTATGGCCCTGAACATGGTATTGATGGACAAGCTGGTGCGGGAGAATATATAGAATCATACATACATAAGGAATTAGGGATACCAGTTTACAGTCTTTACGGTAAAACGAGGAAACCATCTGAAAGTATGTTAGCTGATGTTGAGGTCATTCTTTTTGATGTGCAAGATATTGGGGCGAGAACCTATACATATATCTCTACTTTAAATTATTGTATAAAAGCAGCAAAAGAATGCGAAAAAACGATAATTGTTTTGGATAGACCGAATCCTCTTGGTGGTGTGATAGTAGATGGATGGGTATTAGAAGATCAATTTGAAACTTTTGTAGGTGTAGATAATCTGCCAACGGCTCACGGAATGACGGTGGGAGAATTAGCTCTCTATTTTAATCGTGATATTGGTGCTGATGTGAGGGTCGTTCCAATGGAAGGATATTCCAGAGAAACAATTTATCAAGATACGGGGCTTCCTTGGATAGCTACTTCACCCAATATACCTGATATAGATTCAGTATTTGGATATATGTCTACTGGATTAGGGGAAGGAACGGGAATTTTTCAAGCTGATAAATTCAAATGGATTGGTGGCAAAGGCATTGATGCTTTTGCTTTTGCGAATCTTTTAAATCAAGCACAGTTATCTGGTGTAACTTTTATTCCTGAAGTTAGGGGTTCGGCAGGTGGGGTTAGACTTGTAATTAATGATTATCGATTATTTAACCCAGCTAAAACAGGAATTTATGCTTTGACGTATGCACATTCATTAAACAGTTTTAAAGTTCCTAAAAGCGGAAAGACTACTGTTATGTTCGATAAGATAATGGGAACTGATAAAATTGGAATATATTTGGAGCAGGGCTTAACTCCTCAAGAAATTGATGCAAAAAATCTAACTCGACTGAACAGTTTTAAGGAAGAAAGGAAAAAATACCTTATTTATAGTGATGAACCATATCACCAACTTAGCGTTATAGTCCAGGGGAAGACAGTGGAATTTGACTCAGAACCATATATTGATGAAAATAACCGTTTGATGGTTCCACTTAGGGCTATAGTAGAGGCTTTGGGAGCACAGGTCGATTGGAGCTTAGAAAAGAGAACGATTAATATTTCAGGGGATGTTTTAGGAAAAAAGAAGTCGATTTTATTTGTAATTGATGAAAAAACGGCTATAGTGGATGATGCGAGAAATGAGATGGACACTTGTCCTGTAATAAAAAATAGTCGAACGATGATACCTGCTAGATATGTTAGTGAATTTATGGGGGCGACGGTTAACTGGAATGGTGAAACTCGTACAGTAACTGTGGAGTAACAACAATTCTGTTACTGTGTTGCTAAATTACAACTTATAGGATACAATATAAGTTGTTACTTAATATATTGGAAGGAAATGCAGCAAAAGAATATAATTTTATGACTAGAATTCAAATAATTTAAGTAATATGGGTTAAAAAAGTATTTTGAAGGTTAAAGGAGAAAAAATGAATAGTAAAAAAACAGTAGGCTTTCCTATTAGTAAAAAAGAAAATGAAAAGAGAAGAGTAGCTATCCCTCAAAGCTTAACATCTGTAAAAAATATTGAGTGTTTATATTTTGAACATAATTATGGTGAAGTTTTAGGTATAGATGATGATGCATACTCTTCACTTGGATGCAAAATTGTTTCTGAATCAGAAGTTTTGAAACAGGATATTATTTGTGATGCTAAAATTGGGGATGCGGAGTACATTAATGAGTTACATGAAGGACAAACGGTATTCGGTTGGGTTCATGCAGTGCGAAACAGAGATATTACGGATGTTCTAATTGAAAATAAGCTGACTGCCTATGCGTGGGAGGATATGTTTGAAGAAGGGCGGCATTGTTTTTGGAGAAACAATGAAATTGCTGGTGAAGCTGCTATTATGCATGCATTTCAATGTTACGGGATAATGCCGTACAATACGAAAGTAGCACTTCTAGGAAGAGGAAATGTTGCCCGTGGGGCTTTGAAAATCCTGACGTTACTTGGTGCTGAGGTCATGGTATATGGCGAAAAAGCTGAAAAACTGTTTCAAAAAGAATTACCAGAATATGATGTGGTTGTAAATGGAATTATATGGGACGCCAGACGCAACGACCACATTATTTACGAGAAAGATTTAACGAGAATGAAAAGGAACGCAATGATAATTGATATTAGTTGCGATAGACACGGCGGTATTGAAACCAGTCAGGCGACGACAATAGAAAATCCTATATATAAGGTGCAAGGGATTGCCCATTATGCCGTAGATCATACGCCGTCATTGTTTTATAAAACTACTACTGCTAGTATTTCCAAGGTGGTTGTCAAGTATATAGATGAATTGATTGAAAATAATCTTGGTAATGTTATGAAAAAAGCACTTATAGTTGACAATGGTGTAGTCATTGATGAGCGAATTAACCAGTTGTATAACAGATAAAAATGGAACGGTTGGAGTGTTAATAAAATACGGAATAGTTTAAATCATAAAGTGACGCTGAAGTGGTTGATATAATTACAACAAAACAAGATAATGTGTATAAAAAGCTGTCTTTAACTAGGAAAAAGTTTGACTGTTAAGAAAATAGATGTTAAAATTCATATGAAGTAAAGTTCAAATTATTTGAGTTGTTCTTGAATGATTTGTTCTTAATAAATTAATTTTGTTTAAATAAAAAATAAACAAATAAATCCTTACAGAAAAGAGCAGTCTAATCTGAGAGGAATTAGGTTATATGAGTTTTACTTTTGGTATACCTAACTTTCCTTTCGGGGAAAGTTTTTTTGTTTCTGTTAGGGGAAGAGGAAGTGAATTAATTTTAGAAGTGAGGTGAAGGAAATGGGTAAAAAAATAGCGGTAATTGGAGCCGTATTGGAAGAACCTCAGGAATCACAGACTCAATTTAACCAGGTTGTTTCTGAGTTCAAAGGAATAGTTAGAGGAAGAATGGGTATTCCCTTTGAAGATGTAAGTGTGTCTGTAATATCCATTGTTGTGGTAGCAACTTTGGATGAGATAAACAGTTTTACAGGAAAATTGGGTAATATCAATGGGGTTAATGTAAAAACATCCTTGTCAAAGAAAGAGATTTAATATGAAATCATTATTGGCTAAGCTTTTCAAGGAAAATGAGTTAGATAATGAGGAGCTTCTATTTTTACTGGATAATCTAAGTCTAGATTATGAACGTATTCTATCTGATTACGCTCTTATTACAAGAAAAGAAATATATGGAGATAAAGTTTTCTTAAGAGCTCTGTTGGAGATATCAAATCATTGTAATAAGACGTGTAAATATTGTGGTCTTAGAGGAGAGAATGCTAGTACAGATAGATATAGACTATCACGAGAAGAGATATTAGAGTCTTGTAAGGATGGATATAAACATGGCTTTAGAACCTTTGTTCTTCAAAGTGGCGAGGATTCGTATTTCACAGATGATATTTTAGAAGAAATAATTAAAGAAATAAAAAGTCAGTGTCCAGGTGTTGCGATAACCTTATCAATAGGAGAAAAAAGTCGTTATTCATATTTAAAATATTTTAAAGCAGGAGTTGACAGATACCTTTTACGACATGAGTCGGCATCTAAAACTCTATATGAAGAATTACATCCAAGTATGAGCGTTGAAAACAGGAGAAGATGTCTTTGGCAATTAAAAGATATTGGATATCAAGTTGGAGCAGGATTTATAGTGGGGCTTCCCGGTCAGGATAATAAAGTATTGGTAGAAGACTTAATGTTTTTAAAAAAGCTGAAGCCTCATATGGTGGGAATTGGACCTTTAATTGTGCATCCTGACACTCCTTTGAGAAATTGTAGTAATGGAACTATGGAGAAAACCTTGGTATGTTTAGCGCTAATTAGGTTACTACTGCCGGAGGTGCTTTTACCGTCTACAACAGCATTAAATGTTTTAGATCCACTTGGATTGGGGAAAGCGTTACAGGTGGGAGCTAATGTTGTTATGCCAAATATAACTCCTTTAGATGCTAGGAAAAAGTATGAACTATATAAGGGGAAAGATTATTCTAGGGATATAAATGGTGATTTGATGAAAGAGACAATAGAAAGAATTGAAGCAGCAGGTTTTGAGGTGGATATGGGTCGAGGCGACCATCCTGATTTTTATATTTAATTAAATGGGAGGAGAACAAATGAGAGATAATCAATATTCAGGTAAAGATGATTTTATTAATGATGAGGAAATTATTAATCATCTAGAAAGATGCAAGAATCCAGATCCGATAGAAATAAGAGAAATTTTTGCTAAGTCTCGTGCGAAAAACAGATTAGAACCGGAGGAAACAGCTAAACTCTTGCAATTGGAAGATCCAGATTTAATTGAAGAAATGTATGCACTCGCTAGAGAAATAAAAGAGGATGTTTACGGGGACAGGATAGTTTTCTTTGCTCCTTTATATGTAGGAAATAAATGTATTAACAATTGTCTTTATTGTGGATTTCGTCGGGATAACGAGGCTATAGTTAGAAAGACCTTGTCAAAAGAAGAATTGATAAACGAAGTAGAGGTATTGGAATCTAAGGGTCATAAAAGGCTTATTATGGTTTATGGAGAACATCCTGCTTATGATGCGGACTTTATTGCGGATACAATGAAAACTGTATATTCGGTAAAACAAGGTCGTGGAGAAATCAGGCGTATTAATATAAATGCGGCACCGATGGATGTGGAAGGTTATAAGAAGTTAAAGGAAGCAGGTATTGGTACATTTCAAATATTCCAGGAGACGTATCACCATCAAACATATTCATTACTTCATCCTAAGGGAGATAGAAAGAGTGATTATAGGTGGAGGCTGTATGGGCTTGATAGAGCAATGGAAGCTGGTATTGATGATTTAGGGATAGGAGCACTTTTTGGAATTTATGATTGGAAATTTGAAGTTATGGGTCTTTTATATCATACGATACATTTAGAAAAAACCTTTGGAGGTATTGGACCTCATACAATTTCTTTTCCTAGATTGGAGTCTGCTTTAAATACACCTTATATAGATAGTACCAGTTACAAAGTTTCTAATGAAAACTTCAAAAAATTGGTAGCTGTTATACGTCTTTCGGTTCCTTATACAGGAATGATCTTAACGGCTAGAGAACAGCCTGAGGTACGAGATCAGGTTATTCCTTTAGGAGTTTCACAAATTGATGCTGGCTCAAGGGTTGGTATAGGTGGTTATGAAGAAGCAGAAAAAGGGTATCTACCAGAGAAGGAGCAGTTTCAATTAGGTGATATGAGATCACTTGATGAATTAATAAAAAAAGTATGTGATTTAGGATGTATTCCTTCTTTTTGTACAGCAGGATATAGAGCAGGGCGGACAGGGAAACATTTTATGTCTTTAGCCAAGCCCGGCTTTGTTCATAAGTTTTGTATGCCGAATGCTGTTTTAACTTTTAAAGAATACTTATTGGATTATGCTTCGGAAGAAACAAGAATAGCGGGAGAAAAAGCTATTGCCAGGGAATTAAACAAATTTGGGGCTACGGATCCTGAAAGAAAAAAATCCGTTGAAAAGAAATTAAAGATAATTCAAGATGGTAAGAGAGATGTGTATATCTAAAAATAGTGGAGAAAAATCCAAATAGCATAATAGTTTAACTAATAATCAGGTGGAGTTTAAGACTTCATCTGATTATTAGTTAAATTCTGATATCGCCATGGTGGCGATCTTTTTATTAGCTATTTATAGTTTATAGCATGAATATGTGATAAAATGATTTAAATATAATTGATGAGAAAGAGGCGCGTTTTTATGCTAACGTATAAGAAGTCTAGTAAATTGGATAATGTTTGTTATGATATCAGAGGACCTATAATGGATGAAGCAAAAAAACTAGAAGAAGACGGGTATAAAATAATTAAGCTGAATATTGGGAACCCTGCACCGTTTGGTTTTAACGCGCCGGACGAAATCATACGGGATATGATTTTAAATCTTAATAACTCACAAGGTTATAGTGAATCTCAAGGATTATTTTCAGCTCGTAAAGCTATCATGCAATATTGCCAAGAAAAAAACATTGATGGAGTGGACATTAATGACATCTATACAGGTAATGGAGTTAGTGAACTAATCGTTCAAGCAATGCAAGGATTGCTTAACAATGGTGATGAAATATTAGTTCCTGCTCCAGATTATCCTCTTTGGACAGCGGCTGTCAATCTTGCAGGGGGGACTGCTATACACTATATTTGTGATGAAGAAGCCGATTGGATTCCTGACTTAGAGGATATGAAAAAGAAAATTACAGCTAATACAAAAGGAATAGTAATAATAAATCCTAATAATCCAACAGGGGCGTTATATCCGCAAGAAATTCTTCAATCCATAGTAGAACTGGCGGAGGAACATAATTTAATTGTATTTTCTGATGAAATATATGATAAGGTTTTATATGATGATGCTACTCATGTTTCGACAGCGTCACTCTCTAATAACATTCTCTTTATTACGTTTAATGGCTTATCCAAATCTCATAGAATTGCAGGTTTTAGGGCAGGATGGATGGTTGTTAGTGGGAAAAAATCTATTGCGAAAGATTATGTAGAAGGGTTGAATATGCTCTCAACAATGCGTTTGTGTAGTAATGTGCCTGCGCAACATGCGATTCAAACGGCTCTTGGAGGTTATCAAAGCTTAAAGGAGCTGCTACTTCCGGAAGGAAGATTGAGTAAACAAAGAGATGTTTGCTACAAACTAATTAATGATATTCCGGGACTTTCTTGTACTAAACCTAAAGGAGCTTTTTATGTATTCCCTAAAATAGATGTAAAAAAGTTCAACATTACAAGCGATTCTAAGTTTATTTTAGATTTTCTAAGACAAGAGAAAGTGCTTTTAGTTCAAGGAACAGGATTTAATTGGGCTGAACAGGATCACTTTAGAATAGTGTTTTTGCCTACGGTTGATGAACTTACTCTGGCTTTGAATAAATTAGGTGAATTTTTAGCTTATTATAAGTAAAAAGTAAAAAGAGGATAGGTATTAAAAAAAGATCGGGAAGAGTATTACCAATCTTTTTTATTAGAAAAAAATTTTACAATAAAAAGGTATATAAAAAAAATAGTAGAATATTTAACATAATCGTATGTAATATTAAATATGGTGGAGAAATAATATGAGTAATTATATTTTTGACAGAAATATATTTTCTGCTAATGTTTCGGTAGATAAACTTAGAATAGGTGATATATTATCACATGATGTTTATTTACGGAATGGGACTTTGTTAATCAATGCAGGAACAAAACTGAGTGATAAAAAAGTACAGAAATTAAAAAAATTAAAGAACAAAATTGTTACGCTTGATCTTAATAAAATTTATTATAGAGGAGTTCAAGCGAGTAAAAATTTGTTTAAAGACGTGATCGAAGGTCAGGTTTTAGAGAAAAAAACAGTAGAAAAAATATTAGATCCTTTTATAGATGAAATAAAAAGAGAAAAAGATATTGTTAAGCTTTTAGGAAGGCTTCAATCTAAGGATGATTATACGTTCCAACATACTGTTAAAATTGGGATGCTTGTTATGGTACTTGGCGGCTGGCTAGGTTTGAGTGAAACTGATTTGCATAGGTTAATTTTAGCAGGTACGCTTCATGATATAGGCAAGAGTCAGATTCCTTTAAGTATATTAAATAAACCAGGTTTATTGACTGCAGAAGAATTTGAAACAATGAAGCTACACACTATATATGGTTATGAATTGTTAGATAGATCAGATGAATATGATGAAGAAATAAAAAAAGGTATATTGCAACACCATGAGAGGTTGGATGGTAGTGGCTACCCTTATCATTTAAAAAATAAGGATATACAATATTTTGCAAGAATAATTGCTGTTGTGGATATTTATCATGCGATGACGACAACGAGGATTTATAGGGAAAAAAAGGATCCGTTTAATATTCTTAATCATCTTAGGCAGAATATAAGTGGATTAGATGCTAGTATAGTATTTGTATTTATTAATAATATGGTTAGTATGCTTCAAGAGTGTCAAGTAGTATTGAATAACGGGATGATAGGCGATGTTATTTATGTAGACAAAGAATTTATTAATGCACCTCTTATTAAGATAGTGGATAGCACAGAAGTTTTTGATTTAAGGGTACGAGATGATATTGAAATTGTGGATGTTATTTATGATGAATAAAAAGGTTGGTTTCAAGGACAAGGAGGATAGATTCCTTGTCCTTTTTCATTATATTTAGGTAGAATAAATTTTCACTTGGGTTTTTGATGTTTGCTGTTATAATTTGTATCATGTATAATAAATGTTACCTTCAAAGGAAAAGGGGAATAAGTATGGTACAGATGGATTTAATAGCTACGGCAACTTTTGGTGTTGAATCGTTGGTGGCGAGGGAGCTGATGGAGCTCGGTTATACGGAGCAAAAGGTGGAAAATGGAAAAGTTACTTTCAAAGGTGATGAAACAGCTATATGTCGTACAAATTTATGGTTGCGTAAAGCAGAGAGAGTGCAAGTGCAGATAGGACAGTTTGAGGCTAGGACTTTTGAGGAACTTTTTCAACAAACTAAAGCCTTACCTTGGTCTGATTGGCTACCTGAAAATGCAAATTTTCCTGTGGAAGGGAAATCAATAAAATCAACCCTTCATAGCGTTCCAGATTGTCAAGCTATTGTTAAAAAGGCTGTTGTCGAGAAAATGAAAGAAAAATATAAAACAAATTGGTTTGAGGAAGATGGTGCACGGTACACTATTCAAGTGGCTTTACTAAAAGACATAGTGACTTTAACTATAGATACCACTGGGGTAGGTCTTCATAAACGAGGGTATAGAAAATTAGTGGGCAGGGCACCATTAAAAGAAACATTAGCTTCAGTAATGATATCGTTGAGTCGTTGGAAATCTGACAGAACTTTAATAGATCCGTTTTGTGGTGTGGGAACGATACCCATTGAAGCGGCTTTACAGGGATTAAATATTGCTCCTGGTTTAAAAAGAAGTTTTATTGCTGAGGATTGGCCAATTATTTCTCCGAAAAAGTGGGAGGAAGCTCGGGAAGAAGCAAATCAAGTAATCCAAAAAGATAAAACTCTTGATATAGCAGGGTTTGATATTGACAAAGAAGTGTTGAGTTTAGCTCGTTATCATGCTAAAAATGCCGGAGTAGAAAGTAACATTCATTTTCAACAAGGGGATTTTTTGAATTTAAAAAGCAAAAAAAAATATGGCTACATTATTTGTAATCCACCTTATGGAGAACGATTAGAAAATGAGGATGCAGTGGAACGTATATATGAAGATATGGGGAAAGTTTTTGGGGAACTTGATACATGGTCTTATTATGTAATAACATCGAATCCAAGATTTGAGGCACTATTTAATCGAAAGTCTGATAAAAACAGAAAA
>JAQUGH010000048.1:0-6116 GCA_028684195.1 Clostridia bacterium
ACGATGCCTCAAATAATGATTCTTGATGAACCTGTAGACGGGCTTGATCCAGTAATGCGTAAAAAAGTTTGGAATCTAATCTTACAAGACGTAGCTGAACGACAAACCACTGTAATGGTTTCCTCTCACAATCTTCGAGAATTAGAAGACGTTTGCGACCATGTAGGAATATTGCATAATGGAAGTATTTTAGTTGAAAAAGAACTAGATGATTTGAAAATGGATATTCACAAATTCCAAGTAGCATTTGCAGGTGAAATTCCGAAAGGATTTCCTGAAGAGTTATTACCAAAAGAAACAATCCTCCATCGTGAACAAAGTGGAAGTGTTCAACTTATGATTGTAAAGGGTAATAAAGAAGATCTCCTTTCCACAATACAACAAACAAATCCAGTTGTTCTGGACGTCCTGCCCTTAACACTGGAAGAAATCTTTATTTATGAATTGGGGGGAACCGGTTATGACATCCAAAACATCCTCATCTAAGACAAACTTTAATATGCTGTCTAGCACAACATTTAAAACAATTTTAAACAAAGGCTTAATCCTAAGTGATTTTAAACGATTTGGATGGGTAAGTGCTCTTTATACCCTGTTACTGCTTTTAATATTACCCTTTAACCATATGATGAAAATATCACATATCGAAGACGATTGGGCAAAAAATCACTTACTAGGAACCTTGGACATTTTTTCATATTATAGCGAACTGCAAACTATTCTGATTTGCACCGTTCCTATTATCTTAGCTGTACTTATTTTTCGCTACTTAAACAATAGCAAGTCTACTGCTATGCTACACAGTCTTCCTCTTAATCGCAAAACCTTGTACTGTAGTCATAGCACTGCCGGACTGTTAATGCTTTTCTTACCTGTCCTTCTTGTTGGGATAATACTGATGCTTTTGAATATAACCACTTCATTAAATGAATGTTATTCTATTTACAATATTTTTCAATGGATAGGAGCAACTTTGCTTTTTGATACTTTACTATACTTTATTACTGTTTTTGTAGGAATGTTTACAGGCAATTCTATCGCTCATCTCGCCTTCACTTATATTCTTCATGTCCTTCCTGTAGGTCTTTATTCACTTTGGGGTTATAACATTCAAAAATTGCTTTATGGATACCCCAATATAACTTCCTTTGATAATTTATTAAATAACCTGCCTTTGTTTCTTCTACTTGATAGAAGAGTTGGTATGGGATATCTTACTCTCGGAACGATATTTGTTTATCTGTTAGTTATTGCTCTATTTTCCGTTGCTGCAGCTTATTTTTATAAAATAAGAAAATTAGAAGTTGCTGGTGATGTCATTGCCTTTCCTGCTGTACGACCAATTTTTAAATATGGTGTAACTGCATGTGCTATGCTATTAAGTGGGGCTTATTTCAGTAGTGCCTATGAATATTCTCTTCCTATTCTCATTTTTGGTTATATATTAGGCTCCCTGCTTGGTTACTTAGTATCAGAAATACTTCTCCAAAAATCTTACAAGGTTTGGTCTAAATATAAAGGCTACTTAGGATATGTCGCTGTTGTAGGTCTCCTGTTATTAGGTATTGTAACAGATGTAACAGGTTACGTTAGCCGTGTTCCAGATATTGATCAGGTAGAAAATATTTACTTTAGCACGAATATACACGAATGGAATCGTTTAGAAGAGGAAAATCCCAGTACCGATGAACCACGTGTAGTAACTGAATCCACGACTGATAGACACGACTCAAATAATTACTTTTTTACAGATACCAATAACATTAAAAACATTACTTCACTGCACAAAAGCCTATTAGAAAAGCCTTATAGTGAACAAGGAAATTGGAATTACATTATTTACAAATTGAAAAATGGCAACAATATTATTCGCTTCTATCGCATAGATCAAGAACGTTATGCTTCTTCACTTAAACCCATTTATGAATCTTTGGAATATAAGAAAACTAGGTTCCCTTTACTTACCCAAGACCTTGCCAATATCAAATTAATTGAAATCAATGACAGAAGAACGAATAAAAGACCATTTGTTATGGCAAACAAGAAAGATATACAAGGATTTGCCGACCTCCTAAAACAAGAATTAATTACTACAAACTTCGAAGAACTAAATGGCTATCACGATACTAATGTTTTCATCGAAATTAAATATTTTGATAAAGAAGAAAAAACAATTAGATACAGTCTACGCAACAGCTATCAAATAGTTATCCAATGGCTCAAAGTTAAAGGATATTATGATGAAATAATGCTACTGCCAGAAGAAATTAATTACGTTACCATAGGAAATCTTAAAGATGAGCATAATCCTAATAAAGAAACCGAACAACCTCCTGCAAAACCTCTTAAAATTGATGATAAAAAAATAATTGAAGAATTAATAGACCTTTCCGTTTCTTATAATTACAATTACAATTCGGGAGATCTAACACAATATCGCATTAGATTCTTTAAAGACGAAATGATCAACACATCAAGGGGAACTTGGGATTTTCGGTTAACAGAAGGTACCCCAGTTTCAGAAACATTAAGAGGTTACTTGGATCGAGCAGAATGATTGAGAATGATTGGGGTCAGGCTTTTATAATTTTATAACTCCATGACTTACACATCAAAACAAGGCTTTGAAGTATTTATCTTCAAAGCCTTGTTTTATTTTGTTTTATTTTGTTTTATTTTGTTTTAATATTTTCCACCGTCCGTGCCAATACAAATATCAATACTATACACCTTTGACTACCTCCTTATGGATAAATATAGATACAAAATGTATGATTTAGACCATCTCACTGTTTTGTGTAAATTTAAATAAATATTGTTAATTTTGATATATACACTAGCTTCCAATAATGGTATAATATACAGTATAATATCATGTTTTGAGACATTAGTGCGTTTGGAAAGGCTTTGTGTTATTCATATTCTTATAGAAGAAACGAAAGGAGGTGAAAATATGGTTGAGAAGAAAAATAGGTTGTCTCAAGAACCAGGTGTCGGTATCATTGAACAGGCTTGGTTGGAAAATTTTCAAGCTCAAACAGAAGACAAGAGGATATCTATCAGAGGTGCAATGGATTGTATGGATATTTGCTTAGATTGCAAATGTCCAATAGCCATATCCGATATTGCTGGTTGGGGTGGCGGAGCTGCTGGTGGCGCAATTGGATAAAGTTAGTTGAACCATTCCACGCTAGTAGACACTAACAAACTTGTTCGTTAGTGTCTACTTTGAAAGAAACTGTTATTTTTTTACTTTCATACTATTTTGTGCCTTGAGCAAAACGAAAGGAATAATGCTACTGTGTGTAAAGCTAGCAACGGTTAGCTATTCGGATAAAAAAGGGAGGCGTATTCCGCCTCTCCACTTGATTTTTGGAGGTAATATATATGTTTTATAAAAAAATAATATCTTATAGTGGGAAAAAATATCTGTATTCGCCTTCGATGAATAAATTTATCCAAACAAGCGAACCACTTTTTGAAGTTATAGATTCTGCATCTTCTCTTTCCAAAGCTGAATTACTAAACAAATATTTTATGAAATTTGATAGTCAATTAATCGAAGATTGCTTAAGTACTATTGATAAATTTAAGCATTTGGGATTCTTCGAAAACATTTCTCCCCATAAATATAATTATGTATGGAATGAAGAAGAAGTAAATGAAATAATCTCTTCAAGAATGAATTCTATTACCCTTGGAATAACAGAACAGTGCAACTTTAGATGCAAGTATTGTATTTATTCGGGTTCATTTGAGAATCAAAGAATCCACTCCTTTAAAAAAATGTCTTTATCTACCGCAAAAAAATCTGTCGAATACTTGCTCGACCATTCTCAGAAGCAAACTCTCCCCAGAGTGGTATGCTTCTATGGCGGCGAGCCTCTACTTCACTGGGATTTGATACACTCCATTATTCAAGAATACGGTAATCAGAATAATACACTACAATATTCTATTACAACAAATGGGAGCCTTTTGAACAAGGAAATTATTGAATTTCTTATAGATAATAACGTTACATTAATTATAAGCCTTGACGGTTCTAAAGAAATACATGACCGTAATCGTGTCTTGAACGAGACTGGTAAGGGTTCATTTGACACAGTTTGGGGAAATATACAAATGATTCGAGAGCTTTCAGAAGAATATTATAAAACTTTATTAATATGCAATGCCGTCCTCTCCCCTCCTATCGATTACTCTATCTTAAAATCTTTTTTTTCAGAAAACAAACTAACATGTATGACGCACTGGGTTGAATATTATGGTTCGGATTTAGTACAGAATATTAAATCTGCAGATGTCAAGGGATGGGAAAAAATAAAAAAGGAATATTATGAAAGTTATACTCAGGGAGTAACTAAAAAAGAAGGTGAACAATTTGTTTATGACCTGTTCGACTCATTTATGAAAAGAATTCATCATCGAGACCTGAGTCCTCTTGATGGCTCTAATATTATAAGAAGAATGATATGTATTCCAAGTGCAAGAAAACTTTTTGTTGATGCAACGGGCAACTTGTCTGTTTGCGAAAAAATAGACGGAAATGAGAATATGCAAATTGGGACGATAGATACTGGTGTGGATGTGAAAAAAGTTCTTGATGTAATGAAGCAATTCAAGGAAATACAATCTATTGATTGCTACGATTGCTGGTTAATAAGACTTTGCGATCTATGCCACATTCATGTAGTGAATAACAACAATGTCGATATAGCAAAAAAGCAATTCAATTGTAAATTAGCAAAATCTTTTTATGAAGAACTGTTACAACTTTATGTTTCAATACTCGAAAGAAATTCTAATGCTTTTGATCATCTTAAAATAGAGAAAACAGGGGTCAGGCTTTTATAATTTTATAACTTTAACCGAACAACATAACTTTGTTGGCTTTTTTCCATTTTATAAATGAGATAATCCCCTTCTGCTGTAGCTGTTCTTACTTTATCCAATGTCTTGAATATTTGATTTCCTTCCTTGTCTAACACCACTAATCCATATGCCTCTCCATAGGCTTCTCCATTGTTCTCTAATATACACACAAAATAGTCATTCGCTTTTTGTATATGAGCAACCTTCCTCTCCTGCATTAAGCATTGAACAGTTCCATCATTTTTTTGGCAAAATAATTCTCCACTTTCTTTTGCTACATAGTAAAGCTGATCTCCATCTATAATATAATCATTTATTGCAGTATCAAGGAGGACATGCTCTTGTTCGCCGTTTAATCCCATCGTGTATAGTTTGTCATCCATACTAGTCGCATATATTTTATCGTCAATAATCGAGAACCTTTTGGTGGGGATATCACTGACTAATAACATTTCATTTGTATCAAAGTTAATCTTATAAAGCTTATTTATATCCGTCTTATCATCTTTATCATCCGTTTTAGAAACAATTTCATAAACCCAATCTTCCCTTATATCTAAGCTGTTGCTTGGAGAATATCCTCCCTCATTGATATAACGTATCCACCCGTACAGGTAAGATGAATCTCCAATACGTTTTCTTTCTTCTTGCCCAGATTTTATATAATACAGACCTCCCCGAGAAGGAGGAACACAATAATTTACAACTATCATGCCTTCTTTATAATTTTTGAAATCTAAGTAACCTGATATAACTTCTTCTCCCACACCATCTCTATTTACTTTATGGTAAACATCACAACCCATTGTCGCCCCACCTACATGGTAGGAGAAATACAATTCATTATCTTTCTCGTAATATGAAATATACGGATTATAAGTATAGGGATCATTGCCAGCTCCTAATTTGCATACTTTCGAGGCATTGCTAAAATCATTTAATGATACACGATAAATATTCCCTTCTCCCTTATCTTCCCCTGTATAGTAGTAATATCCATTAAACAACTTTCCTCCAGTAACTTTGTTTTCATATGGTAAATCTAATTTTTGCACAGGCATATCCACTGAATTAATTGTTAAACCTGCATCTTGATCAAAGTGATAGCTCCAATTAAATTCATCAACCGCAAATCTCCACGTTAAAGGAAAATACGTGACATTTCTAAATATGAGTAAAGGGTATTCTTCCTTTGAGTTATCTACTTGTTTTCCCCCTACAACAATTTTGAAAGTTGGTAT
>JAQUGH010000048.1:6216-14470 GCA_028684195.1 Clostridia bacterium
TAAATTCATCAACCGCAAATCTCCACGTTAAAGGAAAATACGTGACATTTCTAAATATGAGTAAAGGGTATTCTTCCTTTGAGTTATCTACTTGTTTTCCCCCTACAACAATTTTGAAAGTTGGTATCCCTGCTTGATATGTTTTAGCGTTTTTATTATTACTCTCATAACATCTATACTCCTCCGCAACTGCCCCTGTCTTTTCAATGGCAAGTCCATTTTCTTGAGACCACTTAATGTTTAAGCCCATGAAAAAGCAATCATAATAAGTCATCGGAAAATATGTAATTCCCTTGTATACAATTAATGGATATTGGCTGTGTGTATTGTTAATCTTGACATTATTTAATTGCACATCAAAAGAAGGTAATGATACTGATACTCTTTGCGTTGCGGCAAATGCAGTACTGGAAAATAGCATTAATGCCATTATGACTACACAACTACTAACAATTTTCTTAAGCATAACTAATAAACACCTCGTCTACCATAATTTTATTTCTTTTACACATCGATCATATATTAAATTCAATAGAAAAGCTACTACTATCGCACTTTAAATAACGTCATTTGCTTGTCACTTATTTGCTTGTCGACATTTCTAAATTGCTTTATCTTTCTCTCTGTATTTTTTTAACCTAAGCACTATGTGTATGTGTTGAAACTTTACAATTGATTTTTTCATTTATTTGTCCTCCTCTAACTTCCGATGTATCAATCAATGTTACAAAAGCCATAGGGTCATTGATATGTATTATTTCCTTAAGCGTCATTATCTCTAAACGTGACACAACAACATACAATATTTCTTTCTCATCTTCCGTAAATCCACCTTTTCCTTTTAATACGGTTACTCCTCTATTTAATTGGCATATAATTTTGTTTTTTATCTTTTCGGATTTATTTGATACTATTATTACTACTTTCGTTTCATCTAACCCTTGCATAACTACGTCAATGGTTTTGGAAACGATAAAATACGTTATGATGGAATACATTGACTGTTCAATACCTAAAACAAAAGCAGCAACTATAAATATAACTATATCAATTGCTAAAATGATTTCTCCAACAGAAAATGGCATACTCTTAGATATGTACATTGATAATATGTCAAGTCCATCTACCGAGCCATTATTTTTCATAATTAAGCCAACGCCTACTCCAAGTATAATTCCCCCAAAAATTGCCGCCAACAAAGGATCATCTAAATATAAATTATAATCAAGAAATATCAACTGCATTAATGATAATGAAAAAATAGCAAGCATGGACAACGCTAAAAATATCTTTCCCATATTCTTATACCCGAGATAAAGAAACGGTAAATTCAAAATTATTATCAAAACTGGGAATGACAACCAAGCTATCCCGGGAGTTACATAATCTATAAGCAAAGCGATTCCTGTAACACCTCCATCAATAATTTTATTTGGTATCAAAAATATTTGTAACGATAAAGATGCTAATAACGTACCAAATAATACCAAAACTATGTTTAATAATAATTTAGACTTAATAAATTCAAACACTTTTTTCTTAATTGTGCCAATTTTTACTCGTTTAAATATTTTCTTCATTCTAATTTCTCCTAACTGTATAAAAGCTTGCCATTACTAATTTAATTTATTTGGATAAATTGATCCACACTAAAATTTTCCACTTAATTATACTATATCCATTTATACTATACTATTATATCAAATTTATTAGCATATAACAAATTCAAGTCTTTCAACTACTTCATAAAATTTTATTCAACTTTTCAAGGCATGATTCTTATTTATATTTTTGGTGAAAACATGGCAATACATCTATCACTAATTTTCTAAAAACAGTATATAAAAATTATATTACGGATAAGATAATGTCCGAGAACTACTCTCACCCATGTAAGAGGCAACCTAAAATTCAAAACGCAAAGCGCAAATAGTTTTCTTAATGAAATTATGTTCGAGATTGACTTAATCCAAGAATTGCTATATTTTTATATTAGTATAGTAGGAATATAAGATATATGAAAGGTGTGATTTTATTATGTCTGGCAACCCAAGAGAAATGTTAAATGAATTTACAGGAGGACTTCAAAATCTCGGTGAATCAACAAAAGAATCCGTCGGAGCTTTTATGAACTTATTAGGAACAGTTTATAAAGACGGCGCCTTAGATCCTAAAACCAAGGAATTAATAAGTGTCGGTATTGCAGTATATAACAGATGCCTGTATTGTATTGTCTATCATACTTATAAAGCTCTTGAAGCTGGTGCAACTCGTGATGAAATACTTGAATCAGCTATGGTATCAGTGGCATTCGGTGGTGGTCCAACAATGGCTTATACCGTAACCATGCTAAAAGATAGTCTTGATGAATTTGAAAAAGACTTTGCATAAGAACAAGTAATTAAAAGCAAAGGGATTTAGGAATTATTTTTTCTTTTCTCTTTGCTTATTTTCTTATTTTATTTTGTTTTGTTTTAATCTAATCTTATTTAAGGAGGAATTATAATGATTGCTGATATTGTGGTTGGTAAATTAAACGGAAACGTAAAAGAGGGTAAAATTGGGAAAATGTCAAAAAAAGTTGGCGATACCGTTAAGATCGGTGATAAGATTTGTCAGGTTGAAGCTGGTAAAGGAAATACCCCTATCAAAGCAAAAGCTAATGGAACTATAACAGAAATAGTTGTTTCTGAAGGTGCTAAAGTTAAAGTAGGAGATGTGGTTGCTAAGATTGAAGAATCAGAGTAGTACTTTTATAACTTCAACGAGTTTCAACCCGTGGTTTAACTTATCTCTTGAAGAATATCTGTTTGGTCATGTTAATAGAGATGAAATCATACTGTATCTTTGGCAAAACAAAGATACAGTTGTTATAGGCAGAAATCAAAACCCCTGGAAAGAATGCGATATTGAAAAAATACGTAATGATGACATTAAACTAGCTAGAAGATTATCTGGTGGCGGCACTGTTTATCACGATATTGGAAATTTGAATTTCACATTTATAATGAGAAAAGAACTTTACGACCTTGAAAAGCAACTAAATGTTATTTTAAAAGCTGTTAATTCCTTCGGTCTTAATGCGAAATTTTCAGGAAGAAATGATATATTGTTGGACGGTCGAAAGTTTTCGGGAAACGCCTATTACTTCGGGGATGAAGCATCATACCATCATGGTACAATACTTATTAATTCAAATATCTCTAAGCTTTCGCAATATCTAAAGCCTTCAAAAGGGAAAATTATTTCTAAGGGTATTGATTCTATAAAATCAAGGGTTGTTAATCTTAACTCTGTTAATAGTGAAATTAATGTTGAAAAAATGAAATTGAGTATATTGAAATGTTTTCAGCAATGCTATGGTAAAGTATCAAAACATCTTCAATTCAATGAGAATATAATATCAGATAATACATTGGACAATACTTTAGAAATAACCTTGGGTGATACTTTAGATAACACTTTCCCTAGCTTATATGCACAATATTCTTCTTGGGAATGGATATATGGCGAATGTCCTTCCTTTGATGTCTATTATGAAAATAGATTCTCGTGGGGCGAAATACAAATAGGCTTGAATTTTGAAGATGGCTATATAAGTAATTGTAAAATATATACCGATGCTCTTTATACTTCCTTTGTAAACAAAATTGAAGATTCTTTGTTAAGGATAAAATATAATAAGGACAGAATTAATGAAACAATTATTTCTATTAACCCACAAGATAAAGAAGAACAACAAATGTATGAAGATATTTTACAAATGTTTTGATATATACAATCACAATATACGTGACTGTATATATCAATTTATTTTTTTGATCATTATTGCAAACTATCCTTTCTCCCTCTTGATATGAAACACATCATCTTAATAAATCAAGTGCTAATTTTTTAAATACTACTAAAAATTACATTAATATGCTATAATACTATATAATTAATATTACATATTTGAAAAGAGGTATTGTGCAATGAAGAAAACTACTTTTTTGATTTACTTTTTATTATCTTTATCAATATTCGTTGGCTGTTCTACACGATCCGTTTTAGATAACACGACTTGGAAAAAAGATGTACAAATAAATTATGGTGAAATTAACTGTAGTAAAATAAATTTTAAAAATATACCTGATTTAAAAAAATTTACTGTGAGGGATTTTATTAATATTACATTTGTTGATGATAATGGGAATCCAGCTATAATAATCGACACTATTGAATCCATTAATATTTCTATGAATGGAAATATTAATAAAGCTCAAATAATCAGAGGACACTGCAATTCTAAATCTAACCTTGCACCAAATAATAATGTTATTGCTATTTTAAAAGAAAAGACGGATACTACAAATTTTAAAGAAAGCTATGAAATACTATTTATGTACGATAACGATTATATTCAATACGAATTAATTGACATTGATACAGATGGTAGTCAAGAATTGTTAATTGAAGACTGGGGTTCTTATTCTATTGATGCGGGATTTTCCTTTAAAGATATCAAAATCTATAGATATCAAAAAGATAAATTTTCATGTATTTTTAGCGAAGGATTAGCATTGAGAAATTCTTTCTGTCTAGAGAAACTTAATTATATACCCTACATTTATAGCAACTCTTACAAATTAATACATAATAATCAAAATCCCAAACTATATGATATTATTTTTTATATACAAACTAGCACTCCTCACAAAATTTTAGAAGAAAATAATGATTCCAGTAAGGACTGTTATAAATTATCATATAAAGGTGTAAATGACACTATAATTTTCTCTTTTAATGGTAATAAATATGTACCGAACAAAGAGTTTTATAATTATAAAACTCCCAAAATAAATTCTATTAATTATTCAAATATAAATAGCTTAGATAGTGATACTTTAAAAGATTTAATTGCTAATATATACATGAATGATTCTAAATACTCTCTTGTTGAAAACATCAATGATCTCTATAATATAACAACAAAGCAGACCAATATTAATCTTTTAATAAATGATGTAATTATTAATGGGTATTTAATTCAGGGAGATATTTACCTTTATTCAGATACTATTGGAGCAGAACCAAAACTCGTCCGTACTATTGTGGCAATACTAAAAGAAAATGTAGATTTTCAAAGTAATTGTAAAAAATATGAATTGATATTTATTCACAATGGCTCTGATTTTGAATATGAATTAATTGATATAGATACAGATGGTGGTCAGGAATTATTAATTACAGATAACAACCGAGATATTTTTGCTAATGGATTGATTGATACTGTAACATTATATAAATTTCAAAATGATAAATTTTCAATTGTTTTTAGAGAAAATCTATCTCAAGAAAATACTCCTATTGCATATAATGATGGTAAAGATATCCTCTTGAATTATAATAACCATTACCAATTTGTCAAAAACAAGCATAATCCAAAATTGTATAATATTGTTTTTGATATAAATGTACAATTATTCTACGAAGATACTTTTTACGAATTTGAGACTTCTAAAACATTAAATGACTCAATAAATGACACAGTAATTTTTTCTTTTGACGGTAATAAATATGTGCCAAACCAAAAACCTTACAACTACAGAGCTCCTTATAGTAGACTCTTGAAAAATTCAATGCCTCTACAAAGAGGACTTTCATTGTAATTAATTGCGTCAAATTATTTTTATTCAACAAAATAGATTATGTAGGCACTATTTTTAAAAAGTCGATATGAATAATATTTACACCGCCTTTTCCCTTCCACTTAATAAATTTGCAAATACACGCTATATTGCTTTCTCTTTATCCACATATTCATCTAAGAATATACTAAAATAACACTAACTTTAATCTTTAATCTTGTTTTTCTCTATCTTTTATCACAGTATTAATTTTTTTATTTAACATGCGTAACTTTTTTGTTTTTTTGTCGTTATATTATTTAAATTATCACACAGAGGGACAGGGACTTGTCTGATAACTAGACAAGTCCCTGTCCCTCTGTCTTCCTTCTTACAGTTTCCTGTTAATATTATAAAACTCTACACCTAAATCTTTATTATCCCATTGATTATCGGTTCCTACAACGACACAACCTAAAACCTTTGCTGAAGATACTATCAAAGCATCGGGCATTTTTAAGCCTGTTCTACCCCTGATTTTAGCGGCTTCCATAGCAATTGACTTTTCGAGATCAACCACGTGCAAATTAGGGAAAGTTTCCAAAAATCTTGTTATCTTATTGATCAACATATTATTATGCTGTTTCATTGGTTTAACTAGAACCTCTGCTACCGTAATAACCGATATAAATCCCTCTACGACACCCTTTTCGATAATAGAAAATACTTCCTTGGAAAAATCGCCCCATTCTTCACTTCCTTCCAAAAAATATATAACCACATTCGTGTCTATCATTATTTTTTTCTTTTTTCCTAGCTCATCAGTAAGAGATTTCAATCCCAAGTCCCTCTCTCTTCCTGAACATAATGATCAATTTCTTCAACAGTTTTACCATAGGATCCTTTAGCCATACTATAATAATGCTCCACATAATTATCCGGTTCAGGAGTGATCATGATTTTACTATCTTTTATCTCGATAAATAATCTACTTCCCTTTTTCACATTTAACTGACGACAGATTTCTTTAGGCAAGGTAACTTGGTTTTTACTGGAGACCTTTACACTACGCATTATCGCTTACCTCCTTTATGTATTCCTTACATTTGTATTATAAGTCTTACTCAATAATTTATCAAGCTCCATTTAACAAAAATAATAGTAAAAATACTTTGCTTTTGTCTACTAACTATAAATAATTTATTATTTTTTTTATACTTTATTGTATTCTTACTACATACTATTAAACTAATGTGCTATAATATTATTGTGTAAATAGTACAAATAAAGAGAAGAGGTACTTGCATTAGTTGGATTTTCAACACAATTAGCTATAGCTGATACGGTCACACCTGATAATTGCAAAAAGATAGCTAATACACAACATGATGGAATTAACTATATCGGCGATATTGACCCAGAAGGTGAATCATTAAAAGATTTCCTAACTAGTATCTTTGTATACGAAACAGGCTCATCACCTACTCCACTCCCTAGCACAATAACACTAAACAATATTGAACCTATTAATATTTAGATACGAAGATACTTTTATTGACTATGAATTAGTTGACATCGACTCAGCTGGCAGTCAAGAATTATTAATTACAGATACTAACAAAGACCATTGTGCTACTCCGACATTTACTAATGTCAAATTATACAAGTATTAGGATAATACTTTCACATGTATCTTTAGAGAGAACTTATCTCAAGAAAATGATTATTTTGAAGCTCTTGATGATAGTGAATATATATATAACCCAAAAAGACCACGTGATTTTCACTTTTAATGGTAATAACTATGTGCCAAACAAAATCCCATATAACTATAGAAATCCCTCTATAATACTATGGGAAGATTCAATGCCTCTACAAAGAGGCCTTTGTTACTAAATTTCATCACAAAAAGTATTTGTATAATAATTACAATTCGACTTTGTAACATTGATCATGCGGTTATTGAGATGATAAGTGTATTTTGAAATTTGTATTATAATATATAGTGAAATACATACAAACATACAAACATATCGTCTTACTGATTAATAATTTTAAGGAGATGAGAGAATTAATGAGTAAAATTAAGCGGATTGCCATTTTTTCCATCATACTTTTGTTTTCTATCATAATATTGCTATTTCCCTTGGAAGCTAAAGAAAAAGCAAATACATCCCCAATGTTAACATCTACTTTAACATTAACCTTAGGAGAAAAACAATTAGATATAGACGGAAAACTACATACTATAGAAATTGCCTCCTACTGTGATACTCATTCAGAAGTAATGATGCCTTTGCGAGTAATCGCCGAATCATTTGGATTTGATGTGAAATGGATTAGCTCTGAGCAAAAAATTTTGATTAAAGACGGATATAAAGAAATAATTTTATTTATTGATTCAAATAAAGTACTAGTCAATAATCAACAGTTTGAATTAGATTATACTCCTTGTCTCCTTCCCCCTGGTAGAACCTTTGTCTCGCTTCAATTCATCAACGAAATATTAGGAGCTAAAGTAGTTTGAAAGAGTACTAAAAGTAACAGTACGGGAAAAATGGACATAACAAAATAAACCCACTAAAAAGCGGATTTTAAGAATTAAATATAGTGCTAAGCATCAAGTTATATTGGTCATATCGGGT
>JAQUGH010000049.1 GCA_028684195.1 Clostridia bacterium
GATTACGAGTAGCAAAAGAAGTAAATGGAGAAAGAACACAATATTTATATGAATATGACAAAGTAGTACTAGAACTAGATGAAGCAGGAAATGAAGTAGGCAGGAACACATATGGGCTAAACCTGCTTAGGAGAACAGTAGAAGGCGAAAGCTATTACTATATGTACAACGGTCACGCCGACGTGACGGCTTTGATTGATGCTACAACTGGGGATATAGCAGGCACGTACTATTATGACGCATTCGGAAACATCTTGGAGCAGACCGGAGATGTAAATAACAGCATAACTTACGCAGGCTACCAGTACGACGAAGAAACAGGGCTGTATTACCTTAATGCGAGGATGTATGACCCGAAGATTGCAAGATTTTTGCAGGAAGATACATACAGTGGTAATGCCGCAGACCCATTAAGCCTAAACTGCTACACCTACTGTAACAATAACCCAGTAAGCTACTATGACCCAGATGGACATTTCCTCCGTGTAATAGTTGGAGGATTTGTGGGTGGTTTAATTGGAGGAATTTCTGGATATATTGCTTCCGATGGAGATTGGAAGCAAGCAGTTGCTGGGGCTACGGGTGGCGTAGTATCAGGAATTTTAGTTGCAAGTGGTGCAGGAGCCGTTGTAGCTGGGGTTAAAACGGGCATTCTTGGTACTGGTAGTACCATAGCTTCAATGGCTGCTATTGGTGCAACTGGAGGTGCTACTGGAAGTGTCACCACGCAGGTAACTGAGCAGATATTAGATAATCCGCAAATGGAAATTACAGATGTAAAAATTGATATAAATAAAGTAATAACTAGTGCGCTTGTTGGTACTGCGACTGGTGCTTTATCTGGTGGAATTATAGCAGCAAACAATGCAATTGAGACCTCTGGAAAGGCTATAAATGCATATTTGGGACAAAGAATAGAAAATACATCTCAAATCTTAATGCAACAAAATGCGTCTATGGGAATTATTCAAAATGTCCAAACTCAATATATGGCAGGAATGGCTAATGTAGGACTAAGTACAAATCAACTAATAATGACGACTACAATTATAGATGAGTTAGGGATTCCGATTGTTGAGGAAATAATGAATAATAATGGAAATGATAGCAGAAAAGTAAATTGGTCACAAATAAATTTTAAGGATATAGGTGATGACTTATGGAACACGGGGATATTGCATTAATAATCACTATCCTTCTAATTACATTAATTCCTATGTTGATTTCCACAGCAATTAATCGAGGAAGCTACATTTATCACTTAGATAATATTATTAATGAAAAATTTACAGTATCAAAATGGATGTATGTAGCTAATATTTTATCTGTTTTAGTACCAGGCGTATTTATCTTTATATCGGTTTATGTTACGTCAAAAGGTGGATTGGGTGCATTTTCAATTATATTCTTTATGATAGGTATGCTATTTCTCGGTATGATAATATATAACTTTTACATATTATCAAGGATGTATATATTGATTCAAAATGATAGTATTACCTATTATGATGGCAGGAGAGTAAAAGTACACATACTTTTAAAAAATGTAAAATATTTTTATTGTTCATTTGGATATCTTACAATTGATGTCGGAGAAAAATTTAGAAAAGTTATCCCAATGTATTTTAAAGACAGTTCTAAAATATTAGCCATTCTAGAAAACAGATAGATTTTGAATTAATAACCGGCTTGAGTCAAATAGCTCAAGCTGTTTATTATACGTGTATGTGTTAACTCTGTTCCTACAGTGGTAATGCCGCAGACCCATTAAGCTTAAACTGCTACACCTACTGCAACAATAACCCAGTAAGCTACTATGACCCAGATGGACATTTCCTTCAAGTAATAGTTGGAGGATTCATAGGTGGTTTAATTGGTAGCGTTATGGATGTTGGAAGTCAAATGCTTATCGGAGGAAAAAGCTTTAGTGAAGTAGATTGGCAGTCTGTTGGGGTAAGTGCACTTGAAGGAGCAATTTCCGGAGCAATTGCAACAGCAACCTTAGGAGCATCTTTAGCAGTTACAGCAGGAAGAGAAGGACTGAAACTCACCGGAAAGCAAATAGCCAAACAAGCCGGAAAAACAATGCTTATTCATGGCACAAGTGGAATGGTAATAAACGCAACTTCTCAAGCAGTAGTAAAAGGAGAAGTAAACGCATCGGAAGTAATTCTATCAGGAGTGATAGATTCAGTAACTGGGGGAATAGGAAGAGTATTACCGCATACAGGATTAGGAAAAGCAGTAAAGACCTTTGGTGATAACGTAGCAGAAAAAGCAAAAGGATTCACCAGAGGTGCATTTGATAATACACGGCTAGTACTGGGGAATGAAAGAGGTAGCGTTGGTGGGAATGTAAGAAGAAATGTTGATGCGGGGATGGATAAAGTTGCTGAACAAAATTATGTGTTATTCAACAAAACACACAAAAATTCAGCACCTGTTCTTAAAGGTACTGGTCCAAATGGTGGGAGATTACAATCTCATCATGGTTTACAACAACAGTGGGCTAAGGAAAATATAGGAACATATGGTTATGACCCTGCATTAGCACCTACAGTTACTATAGAGACTGGTAAAGGGTATCCGCATACTGCGATTACTGATGCGCAAACAGCTAGGAGAAATACTCGTGTTGCTAATGGTACTGGCAAATGGAGTTCTACTTTACAAGAGGAACTGCAATATATTGTAGACGACTTTACAAATGCTGGTTTTAGTAGTAGTACAATTGATGAAGTTCTAGAACAACAATACAAAATGTTAGATAAATTGAATATACCTTATGAAAGGATAAAGTAATATGAGTATACTTAACAAGCTTAGTGCAAAATTTCGAGTTGATGTAAAAGCCAAAGCGTCGACCATTGATGAAATACGTGCCTTACAAGCCTTTTCAGATATTAATATACCAAATGAATATCTTGAAATTATTAAAGAAGGTAGTGAATTTGAGATAAATGTGGATAATGAAAGGTACATTCGCATATGGGGGGCTACAGGTTGTGTAGAAATGAACGAGGCATACTCTATACAAGAATACATACCTAAATCATTGGCAATTGCAGATGACGAAGGGGGTAATGCGTTAATATATGTAATAGTGGATAATTCATTAAAATTATGTAAGGTAGCATTTAATGATTTGGATGTTGATGAATTACAAGAGATTTCAAGTTCACTAGAAGATTTGCTAGTTAACGAGGTGGGTATTGAAGTTGTAAAAGTGTATTAAGGTATTACAACCCCACCCAGTGCCTAACAAACCAAAACCATAACTACCATAAGAGATAACCCTTGTAGTACCTGTACCAAGATTTCATGAAATTTCCAATGAGAAAATAGGGCTTTAAAAAAGTATGTAAATTCGAGTTGGAAAGTAAGCGCCTTTGAAGGAGCAATATCCGGAGGAATTGCGGCGGCAACCTTAGGGGGATACCTACTGGCAACAGCAGGAAGAGAAGGATTAAAGCTTACCGGGAAAGAAATAGCCAAACAAGCCGGAAAAACAATGCTTGTTCATGGCACAAGTGGAATGGCAATAAACGCAACTTCTCAAGCAGTAGTAAAAGGAGAAGTAAACGCATCAGAAGTAATTCTATCAGGAACAATTGATTCAGTAACCGGAGGATTAGGAAGAGTATTACCACATACAGGATTAGGAAAAGCAGTAAAGACCTTTGGTGATAACATAGCAGAAAAAGCAAAAGGATTCACCCGAGGTGTATTTGATAATACACGGCTAGTATTGGGAAATCAAAGAGGTAGCGTTGGTGGGAATGTAGGAAGAAATGTTGCTGAGGGAGCGGGTGAACTCTAACACTCAGCAAATCCGAAATTTTTCGATGTAATGATGAAAAATGGGTTTAATACCAACATTCCAAATGCACAGCTTGCATTTAAAAACAATAGATTTGGTAGAGGTGTTTACTTAGGAGATTCTCCAGCAACAGTATTAGCAGAAAGGTCAGGAGGAACTGTATTAAGAGTTCAGGCAGATTTAGGTAAGAATCCAAATATTGTAAATAGAGGAGTTATAGGTGGTAGTGACTACACTATGACACAGGCTATTGCAAGAGGAGCAAGAAAACATGGATATGATTCAATTTCATTTTTATCAAGAGCTGCACAGGAACAAGGATTTACTGGCGTAAATACAATGATTTTTGATCCGAAACAGGCTGTTATAAAGGGGGTGTTACAATGATTAATTATGATTACCCTCATGAAACAAATCAAAAGTATTGGATTAAGACTCTCTGGTATGAATGTAAAGTGTGTGGATGTAAATTTAATGTAGATTTGCCCTATGACAATGATTTAGTTAAGCTTATTGAAAAAAGTGGAACTCAAGTCAAATGGTTACCGACATATGGATTTGGAGGTTATTTAGACTTAGCAAAAAAACTTGCTCCACAGTTTAATGGTCAAGAGTTTACTGATGTAGTGTCCATGAAAATATCCAAGATTATGAAATTGGAGTTGCATAAGTATACCGAAAAAGGGATTTTAGGTAATGGTTTTATTGTTGGAGGATATGAACATATCTGTCCAAATTGTAAATCAAAAGAACTAAATTGTATTAATGAAAAAGTTGTTGAAGATCCAAAACTAGATTGGGTAAAGATTTCTGAGGATTTATTAAAATAACTGTTGTAACCTTCAAAGTGTGTTGTGGACTTCAAAAACATAATCTAATCTACGTTTGTAAATTATTGAAATATAATTTACGAGAAATATCACCGGGAATTTAATCCAAAGCCCAGAAAATATGTCTGTTAAACAAGCTGCAAAATGGTCTTCTTGAATATATTTCTTTAAAATATTTTCTTATCAGGAAATCTTTTTATACCTACGATAAATCCCATTAAGAAATGGTTTCCCCTTCCCCGACCTATCCAAAACCATAGGTATGCGTAAGTATAGACAATAACACTTCCCCCCACCCCTACAAAACCTAAAATATTTTATCCGAATAGCTAACCGTCGCTAAAACTCCCTCTTCAAAATAGGAAAGGGTACACACCTGCTGAAGTAGTAGTAATATTTTGGGACAGGAATGTCCCCAATTGGTGGAAGATAAACGGCGCTAAGTTCCTGAAATGGTTCAACTAACTTTTAGTGGGGGATGAAGAAAACTCCCACTGAAAAGAAGTTTCACTTTATAAGTACAAAGAAGTCCGGAACCTGTAAATATCAACAAATTTTCAGCCTTTTTTATTTTTTCTTATACGTATCAATTTCGTTATTGCACTCCAAAACCGCTAAAATGCTGTACGTATGAGGTTATTTCCAAAAAACCGTTGTAATGGTTGTAAGTATGGAATGGGGATTATTTCTCCTTCTTTTCCGGTTATAAGTATGGAAAACCGTTCTCCAAGTCTGCTGGGGTTTTATGGTATTGTTTTCTTAAAATTACACCTATATATTTATGAAATTAAACAAGGGGACGGAAATAATAATCCACACATATGACCTAATTATTACCAAAATACCGTCTTGTAAGTATGTCAAAAGGTCAGAACCTGTACGTATCAGCAGATTTTAGCCTTCTTATTTAGTCTCATACTTATAAATTCCGGTATTATCACTCCAGAGCCGAAAATTTCCATACGTATGACTTCGCTTCCCATGTCATTTTAAAATATAACTGTAAGTATATAGATAAACAATAAAAAAGGAAATGACTTGCCTCTTTTAATAGGTCTTATAGAAACGAATTAATTGGAACATTTCAAGTTGAATGGCTTACCACTGGTATTCGATAATTTGAAAAATAAGAAAGCTTAATAATACTGCCTTTTCAAATTACCCGTTTAAAGGCGGTAAGCCATTCTACAGTAAGTATTTTTTATGTATCGTTTCTACAAGATAGAGTTTGAAGGCAAGCCATAACATTAATATAAACCGAATAACAGGCTTGATTTTTTTGACTTACTGTCAATTAGCTTTACCGTGTGATTTCTGGTGATTTGAAAAATGAGGAATGCTAAATATTACTGCTTTTTCAAATCACCCATCTAAGCGGTAAAGCTAATTTTTTATGAGTATGTGGTGTACTGGTACACCGTTGTAAGTGGTAAGGCTAGAAGGTTCCTTTCCCTAAAAATAGGGTCATAGACCCGACAAAAAATAATCATTGACAACCCTTCAACACGGCGATACTCTCTGCGCAGCATATGCAGATTCTGCCACAGGCTAGGCAAATTTCGCATTTGAGGAAAAAGGAAAAGGTCGCCATGACCATCTGGGTACTAGAACACCCAAAGGATGCTCATGCCAAGGCTCCTCTAGGTCGGCTAATGGGGCTATCGTCTCGCTTAGCAAAAGGATGTGGCGCAACACCGCCCCAAATTCTTACCCCACGCACCCTTGCGATAACATGAGATTATCTGAAGTTATCAGCCATCTTTGCGAAACATAAAAGTTACTTAATTGGATTAAAAGACTCCAAATATCTTTGGATTTCTAGCCGAGTTGTATCCACTTCATTATAAATCTGAGGTATACCAACTCCAAGCTTTTCGACTTCTTCATCAAAACTGTTATGTACATCTACAACAGCCTTACGAATACACTTCTTTTTGCTTAAATCATATATACCTTTCGCAAGAAATGATTGATATTTTTCTAGTTTTGTTTCGAATACTTCATTCCATACATCAATCCTATTTTCTAACAAATCTACCACCATATCACTTATCTTTTTTGGAATAAAAGGATCCGTATTTATTCTATCTAGAAAAGCCCCCATTTTTGAAAACCTTTCCGGGTATGGATATAGACAACGATTAAACCTTTTTGTTTTCAAAATTTTTTCTTTGTTTTTCATAAAGCATTTATTGATATACATAATAGCCTCTTCTAAGAAAAAATCGTTGTCCAACCAGTAATTAGAAGAATCTCGGTAAAACTCACTTCCAAGTTCATCTGATAACTGTTCCAGTCTATCTATTATCTTCCTTTTGTACTCAACATTAATTGGGTTTAACAAACCTTTTCTGGCACTTAGAAAAGTTAAAATTCCTATTATAGCAGTAATAATATAAAACAATATCTAAGTAATTTTTAATATCTCATTTCACTAGCGTTGCATAAAAAAATTAATCCTTTAGCAACTGTGAAAATATCGTACGTTTAAATAACTATATTTATCATATATGTTTAATTTTAACATGTATGTTTTTCCTCCTGATGCTAAGAGAACAACCACTTAAAGGTAGTCCTTTTTCCACATTTTGGCACTATTGAATTTACAGTATTACTGGGTCGTAAGTTGTATCATATAAATGTTCAACTTCGCCTGTTGTCACCTGTCTTTCGGTTTCTTGGTAAATAGTTTCGTAATTCGGTATTTTTCGTCGTCCCTTAGAGCTATGTTTTCGCTTTTTATATAACTTTTTTACCAATTTCGCAAACGAATCAAAAAGGCAGGTATGTAAAATTCGTTTTATTGTTAATAAAGAACCATTATAGCTGGCTTTACACTTAATTATCATCAATAAACAATAGGTAATAAGTGCAATATATAATTGCTTTTCAACTGCTTGCTGACTTAAACCGTAAAAATGTTTTACTCGAAAATGTTGTTTAATCCATTTGAAAAATAATTCTATCTGCCAACGATAACGATAAATATCACTTATTTCTTCTGCTTTAAGGTTAAAATCATTGGTGACAATTATTACTGGATTACCTTTTGTATCTTCAACTTCTACTAATCTTAAAGGATGTTTCATTTTATTGAAGTTTTCTTTGCCTAGATACACAGTTTGATCTTTTTTTACATTGGTTCCTGATTGTATGGGTTGTTGCTCAACTATTGTTACTAAAGCATTCCTTTTTAATCGACTAACAAAACGAATATTATTTTCACAATATCGGTCAGCTTTTTCATAATCTACATACGCACGATCATAAACATTAAGAGCATTTTCTTCTTCGATAACGAGATCGTCCATTTGGGTTTTATCAGCTTTTTTAGCATTTGTAATTACAGCATTTTCAGGTAAAACCTTTCCATCAACAAATTTTAAACACAGATGAAGTTTTACCCCGCTTTTTGTTTTCCTAAATTTTGCCCAAGGATATTTGGTAAGAGAAAGACTAATAGTTGATGAATCAATTAAGTAAAACCGTCCAATTTTTTCTGGTAAGAATTCAAAGCCCAATTCTTTACCAGCTTGTAAAATGACATTTTTAAAAACACAATCAATGATTTTTGGTGATAAATCCCTTATTCTACGGGAAAGTTGTGCTGCACTTATAGATTCAAGATTGAGTGATTGACTTAATTCATCGCTATTGAGACTATTACTAATATCCCGTAAGCTTTGTTGCTGTTCAAGTTGAGCCAAAACAAATAATTGTATCAAATTCTTAGTGGTAAGTTTTTTAACATACTTGTCGGCATTTAATTCAGATAAGCGTTGAAAAAATCTTTCGTTGAAAATCGGCCTAAATAGTAGACATAATGTGGATATTATGGTATCCTTGCCTTGCATTTTTTTCTCCTTATTTTTAAGATTTGGGCAAGGACTACCCTATATCTTATATTATAAGGAGTTTTTTAACGAAAAGAAAGGGATTTCTTGTATTTTGCTTATTTATGGCTAGTTTTAGTATTTGACATTTGTAATTTGTTGTTATGCAACGCTAGTGATCTCATTTAAACATAGCTTCAAATAAATCTTTTCCATTCTATATTTTTGAAAACCCGCTTAATGTCAAGTCCAAAAGATGATAATTTCAGATAATGTTCCTGTAGTTCACGAGGTTTGGAACGGAAATTAACTCTTAATATCCGCTAATACATCTTGCATAAATGGCTTTAATTCAATCGTTAATTTCCTCTCACCAAATTTTATCAGTTCTTTAAGTACATCTTCTCTCTTAGATTGTGCAATAATGTGAAGTGTACATTTTTCACTTTTATAGTCTTCAATACTTTCATAATGTACAATACACACACTAACAAATCCTATTGAGGGATTATAGCAATATGATAGATATTCACTAAAAGTATTCTTAAGTCTTTTTCTTTTTAGAGAAATTATCTTTTTTTGAATTTTATCTAAAGTACCATCAAACTTAATTATTAAACTGATTAAATCAAACTTACCATTAATCTTAATTAAATCCTCTTTAACATCTGGACCCCAATCGAACTCTTTTAATAGCCGATTACTGTCTAAATTAAACAACAATTTAATTATTTCATCACCTTTAAAGTCACTTACTATTTTGGTTGTAACATTTACAAGAGGTATACCACAGTGTTGAGAATAATTCCGATATTTATAAAAAAATCTATACACAAAATTGTTATCAAATTCATTTTTAATAACACTCTTTAATTCTTTAACCTCATTTGATGTCTTCCCATACTGGTGTTTTATCCTTTTTTCATTATGGTCAATATATGTTCGAAAAACAGTTAAAAAATTAAGTATTAATCTATTGATTTCAATGAATATTTCATTAATAAACTCTTGTGTTTTACTTCTTTCATCTGATTTATTGTTCAATAGCTTTGAATAATTGTTAATTGATGTAGTCAATGCTAAGTAATTTCTTTCAACCAAAGTATATAATAATTGATCCTGGTCATAGTCACTTAAAACATCTAAAGTTTTGAAAATAGTATCTTCTTCCTCTTTACTAATCTCTCTTAAAACAGTAAGAGTTTTATTCTTATAATAGCCAATTTTTCTAAACATAACTCCTCCTCAAAACTAGTGGAAAATTTCGTCTAACGATTAGAGATTTATTATGCACATTTGAACATCATAAATCTCTAATCGTTATATGACGTTTCCTTTCTCAATTTCCAAATGTAAATGAATTAACAATAAAAAATACTGCATCGTATCTTATACTATAGACCTTTGAAAGCATTAGCTAGTTCTTCAATATTATGAAATCGTTCGTTCTTTTCAGTGTTAAGACCAGTTAAAACAAATGCCTGTAAATTTGGGTCATTAATTTTATCTGTTCTGGTTTTTCCTGTCATTACAAAGCAAAGTAATCTAGTCAAAGCATATGTTTCGTGTAAAATATTATATTTATCAAAGCCTTCTACAAGTAAATTCGGATCATTAAAATACCCCTTAAACTCCGTATTAATTGAAGTTAAAGTACTATCAGGGATACGCACTAATCCAAAATCTGCAATCTTAACTACTAAAACATCATCATACAATTTTAGAAGTATGTTTTTGGGACTTATATCTCTATGTAGTAGTTCTTTGGAATGTATATAAGAAAAGGCTTTAATTATTTGATTACCAATGTTCTTACGCTGTAAATGATTAAGTTTGGAATTGTTTTTTCGAACATACTCATCAAGTGAAAAATCCATGAACTCCATAATATATTCATTTACTTTATCGTTATAACGGAACACTTCAACAATATATGGCGAGCTTAACTCTTTCATCTGTTCAAATTCTTGCTTAAATCTATTAATTTCTTTTTGATTTAAGTCTTTTTTAGCTCGCTTTAATGCAAACGTTTTCTGATAATATTCATCTTTGTACTTGAACACCTGTGCATATGAACCTCCGCCAATATGCTTTAATACAAATGTATTATTAACTTCCGGATTGACAACAGTAACTGAATTCTGAGGAGAAAATATTGGAATATTATAATACAATTCGATTTTTTCCATGCCCGGTGAAATTTCACTGCCACCGCTTGCGCTTAAAAATTTGTTGCATTCCAAAATTACTTTTTGATAGTATTCATCAATAGTAAAGGCTAACGGTGTATTCTTTAATGTTCTATGCAAACCTTCAATAATATCAATGGTTTCTATTAAACTTCGGCTTGGATCAGCCCAAAAATGTGTACCCCAATCAGATCCAGTAGGTAATCTACTATTCATAGATTTGAACAATAGTATCAATTTTGAGTGAAGTGTTGAAAAAATATCTTGAAGCTTATTATGATTTATTGCTTGGTATAATTCTTTATATTCCTCGGTTATTTCATTAACTAGTATTCTGTATTGTGATTCAATGTAATTTTCAATTTTCATATAATACCTCACATACCTTAATAATTAACTATATTAGTTTTGAAACCGTAGAGGATATCCTCGTTAAGGAAATGTCATATAACTCTTATAAACGAAAATAATTGTTGTTGTGTTGTTGTGATTTTATTAACCCAATAATTACCTGTACGTATAGAATCACTTCGACAATAAACTAATTTATTCCTTCTATTATTCAATAAATTTATATTATATTTCAAATTCAATCTGCCCACAAAGTTAAATTACACGTACAGGCATTTCTGGTCTTAGGGTAATACCGAAATCCATAAGTATAATGAGCAAAAAAGAATGTCTAAAAACCTGCTATATCTATAGGTTAAGCTATTTTACACTTACAAAAAATTAAGTTTCGTAGGAGTGGGGGAAGTATCCTGACTATATACTTACAGTTATATTTTAAAAAGACATGGGAAGCGAAGTCATACGTATGGAAATTTTCGGTTCTGGGATGACAATACCGGAATTCATAAGTATTAGACTAAATAAGAAGGCTAAAATCTGCTGATACATACAGGTTTTGACCTTTTGACATACTTACAGGACGGTATTTCGGTAATAATTAGGTCATATGTGTAGATTATTATTTCTGTCCCTTGTTAAATTTCATAAGTATATAGGTGTAATTTTAAGAAAACAATACCAGAAAATCACAGCAGACTTGGAAAACGGTTTTTCATACTTATAACCGGGAAAGAAAGAGAAATAATCCCCATTCCATACTTATAACCATTACAGCGGTTTTTCGGAAATAACCCCATACGTACAGCATTTTAGCGGTTTTGGAGTGCAATAACGGAATTGATACGTATAAGAAAAAATAAAAGGCTGAAAATTTGCTGATACTTACAGGTTCTGGACTTCTTTGTACTTATAAAATGGAGGGTTGGGGGAAGTGCTATTGTCTATACTTACACATACCTATGGTTTTGGATAGGTCGGGGAAGGGGAAACCATTTCTTAATGGGATTTATCGTAGGTATAAAAAGATTGCCTGATAAGAAGCATATTTAAATAGCTCATTTTTTAGCTTGCTTGGCAAGCTTATTTTGTGTTGCATTAAATAGAAAATCCCAGAATATTCTGCTGGGATTTTCTGTATTTCGGATTGATTTTTTAGAGATATTTCTTTTGGTAATGCTAGTTTGAACTCGGATTTTGTGTTAATTATTTCCATTTGTTATGAGCAGATTATATTTTTGAAGTCGATAGCCCAAATTTTCATCTTGTAACTTTTCTATATTTTTCTGCAATGTCCAACAGCTTATTTGCAAGCTCTGAATTGTAGTCCCATGAATCTACTATTATTCTTGGGTAGCTCGGGTTAAACTCCCTAGAATTCAATATAAATTTCATTTTTCCAATTTCTCTTTTTATAATTTCAAGTTGTTTTTCTGTTCCCTCAGTACCAACGCCTTTTTTATGAGCATCTATTTCATCATCAATTTCCTTTATCATAATGTCAATATGATTTATTAAATTAATGTAACTTTGAGTTAACGTCCTATTAGGTTGTTCAAATCGTTTATCCACCATTGCTCGATTCCGCCTCCATAACGTACACCGTTTTCAATTTGCGAAGCAGCTTTACCTTTAATTATTGGAGTCCCAGATTTAACTTGCCACTGGCTGATACCATTCATATCGTTCCATTCCCATTTTATCGCGGCGCCTTCTCTTGAAGATAAAGGTTGGAAAGTTTCATATAAATATCTGCCTTTCGGCTGTGCTTTTACACTAAAGTCATAGAACCTAACACCAAATGTATCTTCTCCGGCTTGATCCATATAAATAGTTCGTCTATCAAAAGACTCTAAAACCGTTTTACGTACTTTTCTTGGCACTCCTTGTGATTTCAAGTATTCTGAAGCTTGTTTAACTCCTATATATGGCTCCAGTTGATTAATTCCTGCATTAACCTCACTCGTTCCCTCGCCAGCATTTCTCCCTACATTTCCGCCAACACTACCTCTTTGATTCCCCAATACTAGCCGTGTATTATCAAATGCACCTCGGGTGAATCCTTTTGCTTTTTCTGCTACGTTATCGCCAAAGGTCTTTACTGCTTTCCCTAATCCTGTATGTGGTAATACTCTTCCTATTCCTCCGGTTACTGAATCAATTGCTCCTGATAGAATTACATCCGAGGCATCTACTTCCCCTTTAACAACATACTGAGAAGTTGCGTTTATTGCCATTCCACTTGTGCCGTGAACAAGCATTGTTTTTCCGGCTTGTTTGGCTATTTGTTTTCCTGTAAGTTTCAGTCCTTCTCTTCCTGCTGTAACTGCTAAGGATGCTCCTACGGTTGCTGTTGCAATTGCTCCGGATATTGCTCTCCTTCAAATGCGCTTACTAGCCTACCAATTATTTTAACGGCATTAATATTATAACTCTATTTTTTCTAGCATTATCAGTTCTAAAAATTCATCTAAAGTTTGTGCTACTTTTTCTACTTCTTCGAACTCCGGTTCACATCCTTTTAAAATTGCCCCTATGTTATTTTTTAAATCAATTGCATAAAAAGAGTACCCATTTTCTACTGACATAACTATAGGTAAATAACCATTCCACCACTCTGTTATTTCTGCCTTCCATTTTTCATCACCTTCTGCTGCCTCTAAACTCAAAATTTCAAATTCATTCCATTTAAACGCAAAATCAGATACATCATTATACTCATCTTCACAAATAAACCATGTTTTTTCATTAGGAGATATACATTGCTTAACATTTCCTATGAATTCTTTATACTCAATTGGAATTTTTACATATCTATTTATAAGCTCATCATTCAGTTCTAATTTTATCTCAAAATTTTCCTTCACTTTCCAACCATTGTTTTTAGCCCAATTGATAAATTTATTACATTCGTTCATCATTTCCTCCTACTTATTAATCTGTTTCTTTATTCTATTTATAACACGTCTCTGTAATCCTGTTACTTGACTATGTGTTGTGTTTTTTATTTTTGCTGTCTCACCAGTTAAAGTAAGCTTTTGTCCTGTCGCTCCTCCTAATGCCAGTCCATGCGGATGATGACCACCACTTTCTCCTGGTAATTTCCTTATCTCTTTTACTTCTCCTGTTGTTCTATAAAATACTTTCGTATTTTCTGGGTCAATCCCCCACCACTCAGCCTTTTCATCATACCATCTTTTTACTTCACCCAATAATTCCTTATCTTCACCTAACCACTCATTTAGAGTTTTTACTTCTTTCGAATTACTTACTCCCTTGCCAACACTGCCTCTTTGATTCCCCAATACTAGCCGTGTATTATCAAATGCACCTCGGGTGAATCCTTTTGCTTTTTCTGCTACGTTATCACCAAAGGTCTTTA
>JAQUGH010000050.1 GCA_028684195.1 Clostridia bacterium
GAATTACGTATGTTAAAAATAAAGTATAATTTGATTCGAGCTTTAGTGATTATTTCAATGCTATTTAGTATATTACCAAGCGGGATGGTAATGGCAGCAGACGATGTTAGCCCAATTCTTATTACAACAACTTATGCAGAGGATTTTAACGGTACATATAATAATACAGAAGCTATAGGAGATTCGGTAAAGCTAAGCAATACTAAATCTTGGATTGAAACCTTTGATAGCTTAGATGATGCGTGGGTAGTAACTTCATATAATTGTAGTAACGCAAGTGTTGGGGTTTCTTCAGGAACGCTTATACCAAGTTATGGAAATGCATCTTCTATATGGCATGGACCTACAATCACACGTATATTGAAAAATCCATTAAGCAACTTTGATGTAACTTTTGACGGTGTTTATGTAGGAGACACTAGTTCTGATATGTTATTTTATAAATTAGAATTATTAGATGCAACTGATAATTCGCTTTTTACATGGTATTATGTTGATTCGTGGGTTGCTTCAGGGGATGATATTAAGATTAACAATTGTTTTTTTGTTGATAATTTAGAAGTGAATAAAGAATCTAAAGCAACGTTTAATGACAGTGTAAGAATGGTACGAAGCGGTAATACAATAACATTTTATCGTGGAGCATCAGCAATATATAGCGGTATTTGCAATAATACACCTGTTACAAAGATTAGAATTAATTGGCATCAATACGATGAATATGTCACTCCTCCAACGAGTTTAAGCGGTGTATTTTTTAGTGGAATGGAAGATTTCTTGTCTTCTGGTACATATACTCACATCGAACAAGACGTAAGCGGTGCCGGTGTAGTCAATAATGCAACGATTACTTTTAACAAGACAACTCCTACTAATACAAGTTGCTCAATAGAAGTAAATGTATATAACGGTTCATCATGGAGTGGGTGGACTGAAAAAAACAGTGGAGATACGATTATAACTTCCGGAACTGATTTGACAGGCTATAAAGTGCAGTGGCGGGCAAATTTGAGTACAACAGAATCAACCGTAACCCCTAGCCTTGATGATGTGACAATATCCATAAATAGGGGAGAAAATGCTAATCTCTCCAATCTGACAATAAGTAGTGGCACATTAGATCCGGCTTTTGGTAGTGATACTATGGACTATGTAGCGACAGTAGAAAACGCAATTGAAACAATAACCGTTACACCGAGCTTGGAAGATGCGAATGCAACATTAATTGTGACAAGCAACGATTCTGAAATATCAGGAGTGGGAGGAACCTATCAGGGATCTTTAAATACAGGAGATAACACCATAGCAATAGAAGTAACAGCAGAAGACGGAGTCACAAAAAATACATATAACATTACCATAACTAAGCAGACATCAACCAATGCAAATCTTGCTAACGTAATCATCAGCAGCGGTACACTAGACCCTGCTTTTAACAGTGATACAACAAATTACACGGCAGCAGTAAGATACGAAATACAAGCAATAACTGTTATGCCGGTTCCTGAAGATGCCTATACTACGCAAACTGTAAAAGTCAACGGTTCAGAAATACTAGGAGCAGAAGGAAGCTACCTAGTAACCCTAAACCTAGGAGAAAATACCATAACAATAAAAACAACAGCAGAAGACGGAATAGCGACAAAGACATATACCATTACCATAAACAGGTCGGAAGTCCCCACATCAACCAATGCAAATCTTGCTAGTATAACCATTGATAACGGTATATTTGAACCCAAATTTCACAGTTACATTACAGATTATGTAGTCAGAGTAAGTGAAAATATAGAGACAGCAGCCATTACGGCTATTCCAGAAGATGAAAAGTCTAACTTGACCATTATTATCAATGGATCAGAAACAGCAGGAGAAGAAGGAAGCTACCAAGGGACTTTAAAACCGGGAGATAACATTGTAACAATAAAAGTAATGGCAGAAGATGAAGTAACCACAAAGACATATACCTTACTCATAACCGATAAGGTGTCAGACAATGCAAAACTCTTTAATCTAACTATCGATAACGGCACATTAGAACCCGCTTTTAACAGAGATATAACAAACTATACTGTAGCAGTAACTAACGCAATACAAACAATAAGTGTCATTCCAACTCTGGAAGGTGCCAATGCGTCCTTAACCGTAACCATCAACGGAGCGGAAATAGCAGGAGAGGAAGGAAGCTATCAGGGAGCCTTGAACGTAGGAGTCAACGCAATAGCATTAGAAGTAATGGCGGAAGACGGAATAACAAAAAATACATACACCGTCAATATAACCAGAGCAGAACCTTCCGAAGATGCCGACCTCATAAATATAACCATTGGTAGTGGCGGCTCGGATAGTGACGATCCCGATGGTGATAGTCCAGATATTGTCTTTAACAGTGATACAACAAACTACACAGAAAATGTAAGTAACGAAACAGAAACAATATCCTTTACTCCAAATTTAAAAAATACCAATTCGAGTATAAAAGTATCTGCTAACGGTTCGGTTGTACCAGCAACGGGAGGAAACTATCAGGTGCCGCTCAATACTGGTGGCAATATAATATCAATAGAAATAACGGCAGAGGATGGATCTGTAAAAACATATACCATTATCCTAACTAGAGCATTGACTTCAAATAATGCAAACCTCTCCAACTTGATAATTGATAATGGTACATTAGATCCGGTCTTTAATAGAGATATCACAAACTATACGGCGTTAGTAAGTAACGCTATAGAAGAGATAACTGTTACTCCAATCACAGAAGATGCTAAAGCCTCCTTGACTGTGACTATCAACGGTTCAGAAACGACGGGGGTGGAAGGGAGCTATCAGGGGTCCCTGAACACAGGAGATAACATCATAGCGATAGAAGTAAGGGCAGAAGATGGGGAAACCGTAAAGACATATACCACGACACTAACTAGAGCATTGACCTTAAATAATGCAAATCTATTTAACCTAATTATTGATAATGGAACATTAGCTCCGGTCTTTGATAGAGATATCACAAACTATACTGCGTTAGTAAGTAACGCTATAGAAGAGATAACAGTTACTCCAATCCCAGAAGATGCTAAAGCCTCCTTGACTGTGACTATCAACGGTTCAGAAACGACGGGAGTGGAAGGGAGCTATCAGGGGTACCTGAACCCAGGAGATAACATCATAGCGATAGAAGTAAGGGCAGAAGATGGGAAAACCGTAAAGACATATACCACGACACTAACTAGAGCATTGACCTTAAATAATGCAAATCTATTCAACCTAATTATTGATAATGGAACATTAGCTCCGGTCTTTGATAGAGATATCACAAACTATACTGCGTTAGTAAGTAACGCTATAGAAGAGATAACAGTAACTCCAATCCCAGAAGATGCTAAAGCCTCCTTAACCGTAACTATCAATGGCTCAGAAATGGTAGGGGTGGAAGGAAACTATCAGGGAACCCTAAATACAGGAGTCAACAATATAGCGATAGAAGTAACGGCGGAAGATGGAGAAACTGTAAAGACATATACCATTACTTTAACTAGAGTGAGTATCTCAAATAATGCAAATCTCTCCAACCTAATAATTGACAATGGTACATTAGCTCCGGTCTTTGATAGAGATATCACAAACTATATGGCATTAGTAAGTAACGCTATAGAAGAGATAACCGTTACTCCAATCCTGGAAGATGCTAAAGCAGCCTTAATCGTAACTATCAATGGTTCAGAAACGGTAGGGGTGGGAGGAAACTACCAGGCAACCTTAAACACAGGAGTCAACAATATAGCGATAGAAGTAACGGCGGAAGATGGAGAAACTGTAAAGACATATACAGTAAACATAACAAGAGATAAGTCGGACAATGCTAATTTAAAAACACTTATCTTAAACAAAGGAAGAGTAGAACTTGGATTTTCTGCTCAAACGACAAAATATGATATCGTGGTAAGCGATACAGTAGATGACGTAACAGTGACAGCAACGTCTGAAAACCAACAAGCAACTGTTGCCATTAACGGAAAAGAAGTTGCCAATGGAGAAGAATCTTGGCCTATTAAACTTAACTATGGCGACAATACTATTACAGTTCAGGTAACTGCTGAGGATGGGACAGAAAAAACACATACAATTAATATATACAGAAATAAAATAAGCGCAGAAGCGCCAGTAGAGATAAAGATTATGGGTGAAGAATACAACAGTATCATTGATAAAAAGATAGCTATAGGACACGGAGATAATCTTAAAATAATAGTTGGAATAAAAAATTTAGCTGAAAAGCTTTCAAATATTGAGGAGATAAAAGACCTAAAAGACCAAGATAAGATACTTATCCAGATAATAGCAACAGAAAGATGTAGGGACTTAATAACTGAATTGTCGGGTTTGGAGTACCAAGATACACAGACCAAAAATATTATTATCCAATGTGAGACAAAAGAAGCTGTCTATACTATACCTTTAAAAGAATTAGACATTGAAAAAATATTTTCAAATATGACTAAAGAAGATGAACCATCCGATCCCAAATTAGTCATTCAGATATCTCAGTTGCCTAAAGAGTATATACAAAATCTTGCTCAAGACAACAAAGACAAGGGATATCAAATATTAATGGCACCAATTAAATTTAATATTGTATGTACAAATAATAATGAAGTTTATGAAATATCAAGATATAACGATTATATAGAAAGAACTGTAAAAATCCCCGAAGAAGTCAATCCAGAAGAAATAGCTACGGCGGTAGCAATTAATGAAGATGGCAGTATAAGCCATGTACCGACAAAACTAACAAAAGAAAAAGGGAAGTATTACTTAAAAATAAAGAGCCTTATCAATGGAACATATAGCGTAATAAGTAGAGAAAAGAAATTTAAAGATATCCAAAAACATTGGGCTGAAGAAGCTATCAACCAGTTAGGAACAAGGTGTATTGTTGGTGGAATAGACGCAGAAAACTTTGATCCTCAAAAAGAAATTACTCGTTGTGAATTTGCTGCAATTCTTAATAGAGCATTAGGTTTAAAAGAACTACCAGAACCTTTGCCTGTAATTTGGGACATCACAGAAAAAGACTGGTACTACCAATCTGTAAAAATATCCGCACAATATGGTTTAATGGGAGGCTACTCCGATGGGAAGTTCAAACCTCAAAAGAATATTACCAGGGAAGAGGCAATGGTAGTGTTGGCAAGGGCTATGAAGCTCGGGGGAATTCAGATTAAATTAAATGAACAAGAATTAGAAAGACAGTTATCTCAGTTTCATGACAGTGAACAAATAAGTGAATGGGCTAAAGAATCCGCAGCAGTAAACGTCAAGTACGGTATTATTGTGGGTAGAGATGGTTTATTGGCACCAAAGGATAAAATAACCCGTGCCGAAACGGCGGTGATTGTTACAAGGTTGTTGAAAAGAGCAGGATTAATATAAGTGGGATTTAAAATTAATGTATATCTAAGGGGCATATCAAAAGAAACCTCCCCGTGATATGTCACGGCTACTCATTTATAATGATAAAACCTTAAAATTTTAAAATCTTAAGAGCTTCTAGACGAGGCTCACATTGAGGACACTAAAATATCCTTTGTTTATGAACCTTAGGGGATTATTTTAGACTTGTTCTCATTATTTTTTACTGGTTATTTTTTTCTTTGATTTTTTGCATTTTACGGAAACTCAAATAATCGTTCACCTTGAAAATGGTATCGGGCAATGGCATAATATAGAAAAGCATACAAAAGTCTGACAAATGCAAAGAGGTGGCACCAGACGGCACAATTGTTTTATTTGATGTAAAGGATTTTAAGAAAGAAGTGATAGGAATGAATTTAAAGAACAGTTGGCTTGAAAAGTTACCCATAACACATAGGGTATTGCACAACAAAGAAAATCCAGAAAATTCTATGGGTGCCTTTCAGAATTCTATTAATCTTGGACTTCCGATAGAACTGGATGTACATATAACAGAAGACGGAAAAGTTGTGGTTATTTATGATTATAATACTAAAAAAATGACTAGTGTAGATAAACTTAATTGAAGAATTGAATTATGAGGAAATAAAGGATTTAAAGTTATCAGGTACGGAGCATATGATATCAATTCATAAAGATATATCTTATTCCCAACTTTTTGTCTGATAATGGAACTCATAGAGTTTCATCCTCCTCATATGTAGGTATAAATTTTACAAGGGAATTAAGTTGTATATTTTTGTTTTATATCTTAGACCCACGAACGGTGTTTTAAAGCTAATGTTTTTGGAAATTTTCATTGATTATAGTATTAAAATATATTTAACAAAGATATTGACATCACATATGACACCATTATATAATATTTACAAGGAAGTGATAAGCTTGTCGAAATGGGAGAAGCTATTAAGTAAAACAACTTCATTATCAAAGGATGTAAGGTTTACAGAGCTTAAAAGAATTTTAGAAAGTTATGGTTATGAGGGTAGAAAGCCGTGTAGTGGTAGCAGTCATTGGACTTTCAGAAAACATGGGAAATCACCTGTCACTATCCCAGAGAATGAACCTATAAAGCTTGTGTATGTTAGGTTGGTTAAGGATATTATTGAAAGTGAGGAGGAATAAACTGTGAAGAATTTAGAGTACTACATGGGCTTGAATTATAAAGTTGAAATTGTCAGAGACGAAAATGAAGATGGTTATGTGTTGTTGGTTCCTGATTTAAAAGGTTGCTTAACGTGTACTAATAATTTGGAAAAGGGTATGGAATTGATTGAGGATGCAAAAAAGCAGTGGTTAGTTGCGGCATTGGAAAGTGGATATGAAATACCAGAACCTAATGTATTGGATGGTTATTCTGGACAGTTTAAGCTTCGCCTTCCAAAGTCACTTCATAAGGAATTAGCTGAAAAATCAAAGCAGGAGGGTATCAGTATGAACCAATACTGTTTGTACCTTCTTAGTAAAAACAGATAATTGGGGATGGTACAGTTATTATCATAATAAAAGGAGATAAACTTTTATAGGAGGGCAGATAGGGTAGCAAACCAGATAAGTTTCTGTTCCCTTGTTTGGTTCTAAAAATATCTTGCAAATAGTGCTAAAATATTATACTATTATAATAAGATATCTAGTTTACAGTTAGTTTATTCCTTTAAAAAAAGGGGGTACATTAAATGAGAAAACCCTTAAAAGAACAGTTTGAAGAGGCATTTACGGAACGTATAAAAAAATATGCTGAAGGTGATCCATTCCTAGAGAAAGCATTATTAACGCTAAATAATAATGGGATTGAGACGTTTGGTTGTTGTGCTGGGCATAACAGAAGTGATTATTCTTATATAGCTATGCGTATACCTGAGCCAGAATCAAAAGGGTATAGTGGATTTAAGAATTTATGTAATAAACTGAGTCAATTACCGAATGTTATGCTTACTTTTGGTATTTCTAATATTAGGGAAAAGAGAAGTGAATTTACAATTGAGTGTAGCACTTATAATAGAGAAGAAGTATTCTCTTTAATTACATAATCATTACAAAAACAAGAAAAAGGGAAAGAGTGTAAAGAATTTTTACCAGATATAAAAGCGTTATTAGAAACTGTAAAGGATAGATCATGTGTTCCAAATGGATGTATAATCGGGGTTCATACATCAAAAGGAGTTTTCTTTAAAGTATTTGATCATGGTTCATTATCAAAGGAGATTATGAAGGATTTAAAAAGTGATTTTACTGATCTTCATGATAAATATTATAATGACGCAAGAGCTGAAGGTAACCACTTGTTGCCTAAAAATAGTGGGAGAATAATAAGTAGAATGTCGTATATGTATGTAGATGCCATACGTAAGGTAGTGCCATTTCCTGATACAAGAAAAACTCTCAGAAAATTAATGACAAAGTGTTCTCATAAAGGACAAACAGAAAAAGTACATTAGGCAGACAGAGGGATAGTTCAAAATGTGTGTCGAGGGGACTGTTTTATTGATACAATACAAATATTAGCCAAAAAATTTAATAAAATAAAAAATTGAAAGAAAAAGGGATTTTGAAAAATGAGTTAGGAGAAAGAGATGCAAGAAAGGCTAAAAAAGGAGATAGATCAGGATATTCGTAAAGGATGTCGTTTTACTGATTATTGCAATATAGGTGTTTCCGATAGGCTTAATACTGAAATATTAAAGGATGAAGTGCAGGCTATAGATAAAGTTTTTGAGAACAAAAAGTTTTTTTTACTAAAAGCTTTTGAACTAAATGATGTTATCAGATTGAAAGAAGTATTTAAAAAACGGGCAAGACTTTTTGATCAATTGAGACGGAAAGGTTTTAATTGTCCAGAAGAAAAAGTAAAAAGGCTACAGGAATTAGAGTCTAAATATTGTAATGATCCAGACAGGAATGGTATGTATGATTGGTGGAAGAAGTATAGCGAGGTTGAAAAACAGCGGAAGGGAGCAGAAACGCAAAATGCAGATGAGAATAAAGAAGAAAATAAAAAAAAGCCGGTGGGATTGAAAAGAGATCCGCAGCAAATTGGACACAGTCGATAGCATAATGTCTTGATTTTTATGCTTAAAGTATTAATGCAGTAGTTTTGGTCTATGTCGAGGGTCGGTTCTGATGACACACTTAAGTGTGTTATCAGAAGAACAAAATTGCTAGCGCGATGGCTTAAAAAGCAAATATTTTGAACACAATTATTTCTTAGACTCAAATATCAGTGAATACTGGATAATTGAGCCTTTCTGTGTGCAAAACTTCCGATTGAACCCTTCAAGAACCGTCCCCCTAATCTTTCTTTTCAAGCAAAATCATCCGACAAATCGCCGAATAAGATCTGCATATAATTTCGTCTGCCGTACAAGATTCTCGACACGAGGATACTTCCATCTTCACATCTGTAAAATATCAAGTAATTAGCACAGACAACAAAACGGTAGTCTGTTAGGATATCCACGACAGAAGATAGCGGAGCACCCATTTTAGGATACTCAGTAAGAACACGCATCTTTTTCGTAATTTTTGATAGTAAATTCACAGTTGCCTGTGGATTACTAAGTTCCTGAGAAATATATTCTTTAATTTCCGCCAAATTATCTTTTGTTTTAGGCGAAATTTTAAGTTTATACATTTTTAATACCTAGTTCTGCTTCCACTTCCTCAATAGTCATCCATCCTTTTTCTCTTCCAACCTGTTCTCCTTGAGCAAGCTGTGACATCAAATTCAGCGAAGCCTTTAATTTTTCATATTCGTTAATATCGATAATGGCGAATTTTCCTCTGCCATTTTTGGTTAAAAATACTGGTTCACCAATAGCAATATCACGCAGGACTTCATTGTAGTTCTTCAAATCGGAAATGGGTTTAATTTTTGGCATAAATAACACCTCATTATTCATTGATAATATTATTATATCATTATTATTTCTAAAATAACACGGCAAAATGTACTCGTAAAAATTAACACGGCGTTTTTAAATAAAGACTTGCTTTGGGTTGTGTTATTATATCGGATTTATTTTCTTTCGGGTTTTATGTTTCCAAGAGAAGCAATGCCCTGAATCATTTAGTAAGTGGGTGGTTAGCAATGGGAAAAAGTGAAGGGAGGCATTTAATATTTTGGAAAAGAATAAAGATAAAATAATCGTTGCATTTATGGAATTAACCCCTTTAAAGGGGTTTTATAAAGTTACTGTAGATGAGTTAGCGGTGAGAGCAGGTATTAGCAAACGTACCATTTATCGGTATTTTAAAAGCAAAGATGAAATAATTGAGGCAGTAATTGATACCTTTTTAGAGAATATGGGTGGAGAAATAGATGAGATTTTGGCTACGGGAAAAAATCCCGAGGAAATATTTTCTGATATTTTGGCAAATTTTTATCAAAAGGGGCGTGTAATTATAAATCCTTTGGTTTTGCAAGATTTACGCCAACATTATCCTCAATACTGGAGGCAGATAGATAAATTTAGAATAAAAAAAATTGAGAAAGTAATTGAGACTTTCCTTATTTACAGCAATAATGAAGATGCGTGTAATTTCAATCCTCAGATTGTAACAGGAGTGGTTTTGGCATCTATTCATGCAGTATTGAATCCTGAATTTATTATTTCTAACGGACTTACTTTTAATGAAGCTATTGAGCAGCTTTTAGAAATTTTTAAACACGGTTTTATAGGATAGCTGAGTAGTGTTGGTTTAAAAAGGAAGCAAAAGAACCGTCCCTGCGCTTCTTAAATAAATAGCTTAGCACTAAGTGTTCCTAGCCATGCTGCTAAGAGCCCCAGGAGAATACTGCCACCGCCATTTAAAAGGGCAAGACCAATGTTTCCGCCTTTTAACAAGCTTAATGTTTCTACGCTGAAGGTGGAGAATGTGGTAAATGCACCCAAAAATCCAACTGCTAGAAAGGATTTTGCGTTGGGGGATATTAATAATGTTTTGCTACTTAGAGTAAAAACAAGACCAAGAAAAAAACAGCCTAGCATATTGACAGTTATAGTACCCCATGGAATAAGTGATGTGTATTTACTGTTTACTAAAGTTGAAACGAAATAACGAGAAAGGGCACCTAAAGCACCGCCTAAAGCAACAAAAGTACAAGATATGTAGTTCATATATAAAGAGCCTCCTTAATGTGAGTGGCTTAATTATATCAGGATTTATAATCATTTAGTGAAGATATAACGATAAAAAAGCACTTTTTAAAGTATCCAAATAAAAAATGTATAAATTGATATTAAGTGCATATGAAATTTCAAATCACTCTCAAGCATTTTGAATAATATTCTAATTGATAGTAACCCAAAATACTATCTTACATGACACGTAGGATAGTATTTTCACTTGCCCCATCTTCTACGGGCCTTATTAATGAATAACTCAGACCCAAAAGCATAAAATAAAATGGAGTTGTGTAGAACATGGTATTACCGAACAGACTCGAAATTAAATATGCACCAATAATACAATAGGCACATAGAATTGTCATAGCAATATTCTTGAAATTTCGTATAAACATTAATAAATGGCATGACATTGCCAACAAATAGAATATTGCCGCAGGAATACCAAGACTTGCTGCAAATTGTAGTATTTCATTATGTGGGCGGTCATTTTTTGCATTAACTTCAGCATATCGCTCTCCTAGATTGTCTGGTCCATAACCTAAAAGCGGACGTTCTCTAATAAATTTAACTGCGTTTATCCAAAGCACACCTCTTGATGAGCCAATTCTATTAATTGCATCTTCATCTTCTAATTCGCCTAAAAATGTTCCTTCAATAATTCCCAAATCTAATACCAACCTTTTTATTTCATGTTTCAGATCCCAATAAGAAATACTTGAAATAGCGAAGATTAAATAAATGAAAGTAATAATAGTGAATATTCGTTTAACCTTGGATTTATCAACAAATAATGTGAATATCAAAAGCGCAACTAATGCACAATTAACCGCCAAAAACGGACCAAGCGATTTGCAAATTATCAATGCATTTGATAACAGCATTAATTCTGCGAAATGTAAAATCATACTAATCGCTAATTTAAAATCGTTTTTTGGTCTTTTATCGACGGTAGCCAACAGTACGGTTGACATTAAAGCTATACATAGATAGTATCCATAATGATTAATGTTGTAAAAAATCGCCTGGTTCTTTGTAAGCTTGAAAAAGGTATTAATACTTGGGTTATTTATTAAACAAAGTAGGGCAAGCAGTGCAGATGAACCTGCAAAAATTTCAATAATTAGTTTAATACGTTGTTTATCCCTCACATTAATTGCAAGAGCAAAAATACCTGCATAAGCGTAGTACGAGAGCAATCCGTCTATTCTGTAGTTTGTACCAAAAAATGATATATCTGGATTAGTCGAAAAAACAGTGGATATAGTACTCCATATTAGCATTAATAACAGAAATATCCATAAGCCATTAACCCTCAGGTATTGCCAAGGTGTTTTGTATTCAGTTTTACTGTTATAATGATGCCAAAGTAATATAAAAACACCATAGATTAAACCTAAATATCCAATTGAAATAAATGCGGGGTGCAAAGCCATAGGAAACGCAAATATTGCATGATCCAACTTCGCAAAAAGTGTAGCATTTATCGCAAGAGTAGCCAAAATGCTAAGTAAAATTGTTGGTATAACTTCCTTATTTATGTCCGGTATCGCATGGAAAAGGTCTGGCAACGTTTTTTGTTCTTTCAACATTTTCCATGTCGAACGCAGAGTAGTGTTACTTCGTTTTACATTTTCTTTAATCATAACGGTGTACCTCTTTAATTTATTAAGCTTGCAATACAAAATCATAAGACAAGTATCTTTACTTGATGTAACTATTAGCAATCATTTACCCCATAAATATACAATTACAAAAATATAGTAGTTGTAGTTTCGTTAAATACGCACGGCTTTTATGTACTAAACAGCAAAGCTTCATACTTAAAAATCACTAAATTCATTGAAAACAAGATTTTTTTGAACTTTATTTTAGAACTTAGCCCTATGAAAAAGCGTTCCACCAAAAAACTAGACAACATTAGCAGCCAAAGTAACTTCATAAATACTTAAATTTACACATTTTCTTTCTAAATTTATTGTATATATTACATATAATATATACAATAAATAAAACAAATACAATAAAAATCATTTACTAGAATTTATAATTATTTAGTGAAGTTATAAAGAGTAAAAAATACACACAAAGTGTCTAAATAAAAATTACGGAACAATATTGTATATTATTCGTCAAAGTAAATAAAGGAACATGGGTTATAAAAAATTATTAAAGTGAAGAGGAGGATGGATCTAATGAATAAGAAAAAAACCCCTATAATAGGGATGGCTATTGCACTTACAATTATTTGCAGTATAGTTTGTGGGTGTGCTTCATCTGGATTTATTTATTCTAATAGACAAAATTATTTAAAAATCGAAGAGAAAAATATCACAAATTTAGCTCAAAGTTTAATAGAAGAATACAATTCAATTGTAGAGTGGATTGAACCATATTTAGAAAATACTGTATGCAATTCTGCGGAGTTATCTATATCGGTTAAAGGGACAGATAACAGTGAACCTTTTCTAGAAAAAGGTAAGGTAATGATGGTATCCGAATCAAATAGTAATGAGCAATATTATTATGATAAGTATACTTTTGATCTAGAAAACATAATTGATTTTGGTGGGTTAGAAACTGTTGTTGATAAAAAAATGATGGGATTTAGATTTCCAGGCAATGGGAAATACTTGGCTTTTAATCTTGCTGACAGGGATCAATTTGAAAGTTATTATCTTCCCAAGAGAGTGTTGATGCGTCAAGAACTTATAGATGCGGTAAAAATCACACCAGAGGAAGTTAAGGTGCTTTCGCCATATATCAGGTTGTATTTTGATAGTATTGAAGGAAAGCAGGTTACAATAGAAAAAGAAAAAGGACCATATACTTATCTTACTCAAGAAGGAAACAAGAGTGTTACAGTTAATTTTAATAGTGATGAATTAAGTGATTTAATAAATAAATGCCTTGAAAAAATGGTGCGAGATGAAGATCTTCTTAATTTACTTTGTGATAAATATAATAGTGTTTATACTTTGTTGACTGAAAGTGGTTATCTTACTGCTGATAGTAACTTAAAAAAGATGAGTAAAGAGGAAATTAGAAATGTATTGAAGGGGTTAGTTGATAATAAAGTGATATTAGATGACATAGATAGTTTGAGCAGGTATCTTTATGTGTATGAAGATAATGATATTATTATAAGCGCATTTACTATTAATTACCATAAAACAAAAGTAAGTTATAAAGTTCTTAACGATACAATTAGTGCTGTGAGAGAATGGGAGTTTGCTATTCAAAGAGATATTGAGGATAATAAGAATGATAATAAAATAAGTTTAAAGCTTTCTGGTACGGATTGTTTTGATTGGCACTATTTAAAAGGGAAAAATGGGGATGTATCAATTGAGTTTAATGACAAAGGTAAGGGTATAAGTTTTATAGGTGATTATTTGTATAACGTGGATGAAAAGAAAGATAATGGGGAGCTGAGTTTTTCATATACTAGAAAGGATGAGAAAATTTCTGGTGAGATGAAGAAAGAGATAAAGAAGAATCCAAATGAGAAAAGTCAGGAGGGTTTAATCAGAGGTGAGATTAATTTAAATATTCCTAAAAAGCAGATTAAAGGTGTTGTAATTAATATTGACGGTAAATGTTCAGAAGTGTTAGGTAAGCCGATAGATCAAATTAGCTTAGATTCAAATAATTCACGGGATATTCGTGATATAAGCAATAAACAGTCAAAAGGTCTCATTAGTATTGACAAATTAAGAATGAAAGTTATGTTCAATTGCAAGAATATATTTTTGCC
>JAQUGH010000051.1 GCA_028684195.1 Clostridia bacterium
CAGAGGATTTCCTCAGAGAGAAATTGTAGATCTGGTATCTATGTTTCCAGATATTTTTTATAGGGAAGGGGACAAAAAGGTTAAGGAAGTTGCTTTGACATTTGATGATGGACCGGATAGTGTATATACACCGGAAATTTTAGATATTCTTAAAAAGAACAAGGTAAAAGCGACTTTTTTTCTTATTGGAAATAGAGCCGAATTATTTCCCGATGTTGTAAAAAGGATGGTTAAAGAGGGACATATTATAGGGAATCATTCCATGAATCATGCTAATATAGTAAAGCTTAGTAAGTCGGAGACATCTAAAGAAATAAAGGATGCCGAAGATGTTTTAGTTACTTTGACAGGGTATAAACCGGCTCTTTTTCGCTCTCCCTATGGTTCTTTAAATCCCGAGAAAGTGAAGGAAATAGAAAAGCTAGAAGTAAAGATAATTGCTTGGAATGTTGATTCATTAGATTGGAAGAGCTTAACTGCTGAACAAGTGAAAACCAATATTTTAGAAAATGTAAAAGAGGGAAGCATCATTCTGCAACATTCTTCAGGTAGTAGGGAAGAGGATTTAACCGGGTCAGTAGCTGCTCTGAAAGATGTTATAAAAGTTTTAAAAAAAGATGGGTATAAATTTGTTACGATACCAGAACTTCTTAATATCAAGTACAAAAAGTAATTTCAGGTGGACACTTGGGGACGGTTCTGTTTTGTCTCCAAGTGTCCACTTGTGTTCACTTGGAGTTAGGAATTTAATGGACAAAACAGAACCGTTCCCTTGCTTCCCGAAAAAGGATTGGTTGGTTATAAGAAGTTGTGATAGAATAGATATGTTCGTAATAAAGAGTTGGAGGAGAGCTAGTTATGTATATTAGTACTAGAGATAATTACCAATCTGTGTCAGCGGCAAAGGCTATTAAGTTGGGGATGGTACCTACGGGAGGGCTTTTTGTACCAGAAAACATACCGTCTTTGTCACAGAAGGATATATTAGCAATTTTGCAAGGTTCTTATTCGGATGTAGCAAAAAAAATACTTGGTCTTTATCTTGATGATTATTTAGTGGAAGAAATATCCGAATGCGTTGATAAGGCGTATGTTGACAATTTTAATCATGAGGATATTGTTGCTTTACATCAGCTTACGGATAGTGTTTATGTGATGGAGCTTTGGCATGGTCCTACTGCGGCTTTTAAAGATATGGCTTTGCAGGTTATGCCACATTTGTTGTCGTTAGCATTGCAAAAGTTAGAGTTCGATAAAGAGATAGTTATTTTAGTAGCAACTTCTGGAGATACTGGAAAAGCTGCATTAGAAGGTTTTAAGGATATTCCAGGTATTAAAATAGTTTGCTTTTACCCATACGGTGGGGTGAGTAAAATTCAAGAAAGGCAAATGACTACAACGGATGGAAAAAACACCTATGTTGTAGGTGTTAAGGGGAATTTTGATGATTGTCAAAATGCAGTAAAAGCAATATTTGGTGATGAAGAATATTGTTCGTTTCTAGCAAAAAATGGTTACGAATTATCTTCTGCCAATTCTATCAATTGGGGAAGGCTTTTACCACAGATTGTGTACTATGTATTTTCTTATCTTAAACTTGTGAAGGATAAGAAAATTAGCCTTGGGGATAAAGTAAACTTTGTTGTTCCTACAGGGAACTTTGGCAATATTCTAGCAGGGTGGTATGCTGGGAAGATGGGTTTACCTATTAATAAATTGATATGTGCTTCCAATGAAAACAAGGTATTAACCGATTTTTTCCATACAGGTGTATATGAAAAGAATAGAGCTTTTAAGCATACAAAAAGTCCTTCGATGGATATACTTGTTTCCAGTAATTTGGAAAGATTTCTTTATGAAATGACAGGAAGAGATGGTAAAACGATATCATCATGGATGGAAGATTTGAATAATAAGGGATATTTTGAGATAGGGGATAAATTAAAGGAAGCAATAGCAGAGGTATTGTGGGCGGATTTTGCTACTGAGGATGAAACAATGGCTATGATTAAACAAGAATTTAATAAGACGGAATATCTTATGGATACTCATACAGCAGTAGGAATGAAGGTCTATGAAAAATACTTAAAAGAAACAGGGGATGATACTGTAACTATACTTGATTCAACAGCAAGCCCTTTTAAATTTACTGCTAGTGTTTTAGAAGCCTTAGCGGGTTTTCAAGCGGTTAATAATAAGGACGAGTTTGAACTTTTTCAGGAATTAAGTAAAATTGTTGATATGCCGGTTCATTCTGCCTTGAAGGATTTAAAGGAAAAACCTGTTTTACATGATCGTGTTTGTGAAAAAGGGGATATTAAAAAGGAGCTTGAAGATATTATTGGGAACTTTTTATTAATTAATTCGTCATACACATAAGAGGAGGTGAGTTTGGTTGTCGTCTTTAATAACAATAAAAGGTTTGACTAAAAAATATCGTCTGGGTCAGGAAGTAATTACGGCTCTTGATCATGTTGACTTGGATATTGAGGAAGGAGAATTTCTTTGTATTTTAGGAACTTCTGGCTCAGGAAAGTCAACATTATTACATATTGTGGCTGGGTTAGAAAAGTCCACAAGGGGAGAGGTTTTAATAAAGGGTGTATCTATGACAAAGATGAAGGAGAAAAACATGGCTAGTTTTAGGCGAAAGCATATGGGCTTTATTTTTCAGTCATATAATCTGATTTCGTCATTAACAGCAGTAGAAAATGTAACTTTACCTTTGATTTTTGATAGGACAGGTAAAAAAGAGAGGGAAATACGAGCCAAAAAATTGCTAGTACAAATGGGTTTAAAAAATCGATTAAAAAATAAGTCCACAGAGATGAGTGGTGGACAACAGCAACGGGTGAGTATTGCTAGAGCTTTGGTAAATAATCCGAAAATTCTTTTCGCTGATGAACCTACGGGGAATTTGGATAGTAAAACCACAAAAGAAATAATGGATGTTTTGACAGACAAAGTAAGAAGTGCAGGAGTGACTTTAATTATGGTTACTCATGATATTGAAATAGCTGAATATGGAGACAGAATTATTTATATGAAGGATGGTAAAATTACAAAAATTGTTGATAATAGAAGAGGAGAATAAGAAATGAACATGAGATTAAAAAAAGAGCTAATTATAGGAACGATAATTAACGCAATTGTAGTATGTTTGTTATTGTGTAATGTTAATTCAATTCAAGCTGCGATAATAGAAATTGATACTTTTCAACCAATAATAATGATGGAAAAGGTTAATATAGAACAAGCGGTAGCCGGTAGTGAATTTACTTTAAACTTGGCGGTGAGAAATGTTAGTACCAATCCAGGATTTAATCTTGCGTTGGATTTTTCAGTGGATGGTAATGAAGAAAACAAAGAAATGTTTCCTTTTACTTTAAAATCAGATCAAGAAACTACTATAGATAAATTAGATGGTAATGAGAACAGGACGGTGGCATTGACCTTTACAGTTGATCCTGATGCTCAAAACAAAGAGTATCAGCTTAATATTAATCTTAAGGGGCAGGATGCGGAATTTCGTAACACGGTGAGTTCTGTAACCAGTATAGCTGTACCGGTTACTTATGATGTGACTAAACCTATACTTATGGTAAAGTCGGTTTCTGTTAGTCCTGAAGATGCAGATATAACAGAAGGGTTTGAAACTTATTTTCAGATCGTTAATTTAAGTAAAACGACTGAAGCACGAAATGTAATGCTCTTATTGGATGGAGGGGATAATTTTGAAGTAATTGATATTTCCAATAGAAAGAATATAGCGAAGCTTTTGAAGGGTGGTTCTCAGGGTGTTACATATAAATTAAGAGCAAAGGATACTAAAACATCTAATACAGTGGATTTAAAAATATCATTTGATTATTTAGGAAGCGAATCAGAAGAAATAAAAGAGACCATCACCTTACCGTTGCCGAAAGAAGAGGTTGGAATAGGGGAAACTCCACGAGTTATTATTAATAAATATACATTGTCTGATGAGAGGGTCTTAGCTGGAAACACAGTGAATTTAAGCTTGTATATAGAAAATACGAATAAGAGAGCAGTGAAAAATGTAAAAATATCACTGGGCGTGATAAAAATTGAGGAATCGTCATCAGGTGGGGGCTCAACTACGACAACAGGGGGGACGGTTTTTTCACCTGTAAACAGTAGTAATAGTTTTTATATTGATTACATACCGGGAAAAACTGTTATCCAAAAAAATATTGATCTTTATGTAGACCCTAATGCGTCAGCCAAGACGTATATAGTTCCGGTTGATATAAAATATGAAGATAGACAAGGTGAAACCTTGACATGTGAGGAATTAGTTAATATTCCTGTTACTCAAGAGTGTAAACTGGAAGTATTATCTGTAGATGTAGCATCTCAAGGCTTTGTTGGTCAACCTGTACCTATTGCGGCTGAATTTGTTAATGTAGGAAAAGCAGTACTTGGTAATTTTATAATAACCATGGAGGGTGATTTCAATAAAGAGGATTCTACTTACTATGTAGGAAACTTGGATATTGGGGTAAGTGATTTTTATCAAGGAACAATTATTTCTCAAGAAGAAGGTGCATTGGAGGGAAAACTTGTTTTTGCTTATATTGATAATAACAATAAAGAAGTTCGTGTAGAAAAACCATTCAGTATAGAGATTGGTTCTAATGCTGAACCACCACAGGGAATGGATGGAAAAGTGGGACCTGATGGATTTATGGAACCGGGTATGCCGATGAATGGTGAGCCTGACTCAGGAGGAGGCTTTGTTAATACACTTAAAACAAAGTGGCTGACAATTCTTCTCGTATTAGTTGTTTTATTTGAAGCTATTTATATTATTCGTGTGAAGAGAAAAAAAGCAAGTGAGGAGTTCTTTGATGAATAAGTTAGATTTGTTAAAGCTTGCTCGCCAAAATTTATGGCGAAGGAAAATGAGAACGTTTCTTACTGTTTTGGGAGTATTGATAGGTACTACCTCTATTGTTGTTATGCTTTCCTTGGGGATAGGTTTAGATGATGTTCAAAAAAAGCAGATGGAGCGGTGGGGAAGTCTTACTATGACTACGGTTCGACAAGGTATGGTGTATGATAAAGAAGGAAATCCCCAAGGAGATGGGAAACAACTCAATGATGAAGCGGTTGAGGAAATCAAAAATATTAAAGGAGTTATAGCAGTTTCCCCAGCTTATGATATGGGAGGAGAAGCTCGATTTGGACGGATGGAGGGGTATATTCAACTTATTGGCATTGACGCTGGGGTTATGGATCAGTTAGAATTCGAAACTACTCAGGGTCGACTTCTGAAAAGTGAAGACAGAAATGTCATTGTTGTAGGAAACCAGGTTATAAATAATTTTAGGGATGAAAAAGAGATACGAAGGATGCAACGAGATGATATGATGATGTATGATGGTCCACGTCACCGAGAGGATAAAGATCCCACTCAGATGCTGGATCAAAGAGTATCAATGCTAGTGCGAAATGGTAGTAATTCTGAGAAAAAAAAGCTATTTAATTTTACGGTTGTAGGTATATTAGAGGGAGAATATAACGAACACTCTTATCAAGCATATGCACCTATTGATGATATTAAAAAAATTCGCAAATATATGATGGCTGGGAATAAGGATAATGTCAATGGTAATATGGTTATGGAGAGGTCTATGAGAGTGGGAAGTAGAAGTAACGAAAGAAAGAAAGCATCCTCACGTTCTCAAGATGATTATAATTCTATTTTAGTGCGGACAGAAGATGTAGAAATGACGAAAAGTGTATCTCAGGGTCTCAAGGATATGGGCTATAACTGTTGGTCCATGGCTGATCAATTGGAAGGTATAGAGAAAACATCACGTATAGTTCAGGCTATATTAGGTGGAATAGGAGGGATCACGCTTCTTGTTGCCGCACTAGGGATAACTAATACTATGATAATGTCAATTTATGAGAGAACAAAGGAAATTGGTATTATGAAGGTAATAGGTGCTACTTTTTCAGATGTATATTTGCTGTTTTTGACGGAAGCAGGTATGATCGGTTTTTTGGGAGGTCTTACAGGTATTGGCTTGAGTTACGGTGTATCGAGGATTGTTAATAACGTTGCTATGAAATTTATGGGCGGAGCGGGTGCTTCACCAGAGGATTTAGTAAATATATCATTGATACCACCATGGTTAGCTGTTTTTGCACTGGGTTTTGCGGTGCTTATTGGAGTAGTAGCCGGATTATATCCTGCATATAGGGCTGTTCGTCTTAGTCCGATTAGTGCTATACGTAGTGAATAAAAATATTGTCATAACTAATTTAAACTTAAAAATCAGGTGGAGAAAATTCTCCACCTGATTTTTATTGTGTTGTAGAATTTCTAATTAGTTCACTTGCTTGTAATTGATGTAATTACATTTCGCATACTGTTAAACATTAAACCAGAAAAACTATGTGACATTATTTCATCGAGTGCATTGATAACAAGGTCTAAAGAGGGATAATCAACTATAAGTGGAGGCTCTAATCTGATTACGTTAGGCTTATTAAGAGTATATGCAGTAATTATTCTAAACTTATTGAGTAATTCACCGGCTACTAAAGACCCTAAATATTCTTCACTAAGCTTGTTTAATTTCCCTAATGTTAGTTTATTTACCAAACCGTTTGATGGTTGATTGAATTCAATTCCAATAAGAAGACCTCTACCACGAACATCTTTTATAAGCTTATATTTATCTTTTAGTTGAGAGAGCTTTTCTAAGAGATAAGACCCTTTTTCTTTCGCTTCTCTAGGTAATTCTTTAGTTAAAATAGTTTCTAATGCTACAATACCTACAGCTGAAGCTAAGGAATTACCACCAAAGGTAGATGTATGTAGTGCGTATTTATCTATTCCTTTATAAACCTTATCCCAGATGTGAGGACGGGCGATGTAAGCGCCAAGGGGCATTATTCCACCACCCAGGGATTTTGCTATACACATAATGTCAGGTACAATATTTTCATGTTCACAGGCAAAAAGAGTTCCTGTTCTTCCAAAACCTGTTTGTATTTCATCTACAATTAGCAAAGTATGATACTTGTTGCAAAGAACTCTAACAGCGGAAAAGTATCCTTCGGGGGGAAGATTTATCCCACCTTCTCCTTGAATAGGTTCAACGATGAAAGCGGCAGTATCATTATTTTCAAGAGATACTTCTAATGAATTAAGATCTCCGAAGGGAACCATTTCACAATTAGGCAAAAGTGGTCTGAAGGGTTCTTGGTATTTATTTCTTCCGGTGACTGATAGTGAGCCTAGGCTTTTCCCATGAAAAGAATTTTGACAGTAAATTATTTTTTTTCTTTTTGGATCTACTGCACGAGCAAGTTTTAAAGCACCTTCGACAGCTTCAGTACCGCTGTTACAGAAAAATACTCTGCTTAAATCACCCGGTGTAACTTGGGCTAAATTTGATGCAAGTGCAGCGGTTAAGGGATTTAAAGAAGCTTGGAGAATATTAGGACGTGACTTTGCGGTTTCCAAAGCTTGAAATACTTCAGTTGGATTATGTCCGAGATTTAAAGCTCCATAGCCACCTAAGAAATCCAAATATTTGTTACCACTTTCGTCCCAGACATATATTCCATCAGCCTTTACAAAAAGTTTATCAAAGTCCAGTAACCCCATAACATCTACAAGACTGGGATTGATGTAGTTGCGGTAGTAAGTGCGCATTTTATCACGACTCATTTCAAGTGCCTCATTTAATGATGTCAGGTTAGTAATGGTGTCTTTTTTATTTACGTTTAAATTTAGCAATAAGCATTCCCCCTTTAAAAAAATCATTTAAATTAATATTAACGAAATTTTCCTACCATGTAATTATATCCAATTAATATATTTTGAATCAAAAAAAACTATTTCTAATATCTGAAATAGTTCAACAAGTAGAAGTAGCATAATATTCATGTAATTAGTAAGGCTTTCACTTGAATAAGTGAAAGCCTTACTAATTATTTTAGTTTTTTGATTTCAGAAATAATCGGACGACCTATTTGAGAAATTGTATAGTTAAAGGTAATTTCATCACCAATATCTAAGTCATATTCCATAATATTTTCTTTGAGTTCTTCAGAAAGCTGAAATGCTTTAGGAGGAATTTCTTCAGAACCACCACTTATTTTAATTTCTATCGAATTATTATCTATTTGTCCGAGAAATTCACCACTGTCAGTTTCAATTTCAGAAGAAAAAGTATTACCAGTAACGCCATTGAAAGCAATTGGTCTAATATCATGTTTAATTTTAAAAAGAAGATGAGGGTAAGTAATAGCATCTGATACATCTTCGTTTTCAGTGGGAGAATGAAGATTTGCAGTAACTTCAATTTCATTAATTTTATCTATTACTGAAAGTTCCTCAATGTAATATCCACCTGTTGGTTTTTCACCAACACCTAACAAAAAGTATTTTTCTTCGTTGAGAGAATAGCTGTAAAGACCGTTATTTTTATAGTTATTTGTATACCATGTAGCAAAATCCCCTTTATTGATTGTATTAAAATCAGCAGAAGGTATTTTTATTATTTCATAAGAGATTTTGTCAGTTGTTGGTTGAGAGGGGGTATTAGAATTACCGCATCCTACTATTAAAACCGTGACTAACATTAAGAAAGATAAGGCAAGTGTTAAACGCTTATACATTTAATTATTCCTCCTTGCAAGGATAGACGTATTTTTTATATTTCGTTCCTTACCAATTATACCACTTTATACAGTATATGTCATTTAAAAAATAATAGAATTACATTTTTAAATTATAACAGAATTAAGGGTTAGTTGCTATAAAAATAAATTAAAGCCTTTATAGAAGAACTTTAATTTATTTTTATAGCAATATTTAGTTTTTGTTAGTGGTGTTGCCAAAGCTTTTTTTGACATAAGTTGCACAACACGTTGATGTACAATTACCTGCACGTTGAGGAGATAATTCATTTGCCATTTCATAGTCTAGGTTATCACTATGATTTTCACTAAACTGATTAGTGGTAACGAGGACTTTATTTGCTGTACATTGATTGCCTTTTGAGTAATATTGACAGTCGTTAACTATACAGTTAATATTTTGTTCCATTGCATTCATCCCTTTCTTAATGTACTTATCCAGTATTATGTACATTATGTTGGGAAATATGTATTTTGGGGAAAAAATAGTATAAAAAATAGAAATCACTTATAAGTGATTTCTATTTCACTTAGTCATAATAGACTAGCCTTTAACAATCAGTGGTACATAATGGAGGTACAGCAATTTGACGATTTTGTAAGAGTTTTACTGTTAAGTAAATAACCATTTTTTCCTCTATTTTACAAAATTCCTTTTCTTCAAAAGGAACTGTACTGCAAGAGGGGTGAGTTGGGTTAAGGTATTCATCAAATTCAACCATCCTGCTTTGGATTAACTCACAGTACGGGAGTTCATTGTAATATTCAGTATTAATCTGGTTAAACTCAGTAAGGTCACCGGAAAGAAGCTTCGATTTCTCGGAAAAGTCAGCTCCATTTAAATCTTGAGTTTTAAAATACTTAAATTCCTCAGATGTACCGATTATAGGAGAAAGAGGTTGTATACCGTTGAAGTCAACAGCCGTTGTGCAATTAAAGGGAACATCTACAGTGCAATGGCGAATATCTCCACATATACCTGAGGTATTAAAACAAGTGCCTTTTGTGGCGTAGTCAATATTTTTACGGACGCAACCTCTAATAAAAAGCATATTTGTATCTTGTAATAGTAAACACTGAGTAATTTTAAGATTCTTTTTGATATCTTTTATTTCAAGTGCTGCTTCGGGTAAGCTAATAATTGAGTCAACGTTGATTTGTAGGTTTAGTTCAGCAAGAACCATGGGAACTTTGACAACTGCTCCAGTGAGTAAGGCATCAATTGTAACAGTGTTATTAACACAATCGGATAAAGTATTAGCTTTAACGCTGACACATTCAGCTTTAGGAGGATAGAATGGTTTCGTTTTGGGGAAATTGGGATTAGCTAATGCAGATTTATTTTTTAAACAGCTAAAGTTATAAGCCCATGACATAAATATATACCTCCTTGTAATTGTTTGTAATACAAGATTGTTATTTAAGATAGTAAGTTTGTATTACTTTATAGTACAAAGTATGCAAGAGCTCTATAATATGTTACTAATAAAAAAAGAGTACCCCTAAAGCTTACGCTTTCGAGATACTCTCTTTTTATCATCTACCAGTTATTTTTACGTGACCTAAAACATTCATTACAGTAAACGGGTTTGTCGCCACTTGGTTTAAATGGAACTTTTGTGTCTTTGCCACAGGCTGAACATACAGCATCATACATCGGACGATCCTCACGACTATATCTTGAACCGGATCTAGTTTGATTTTTTCTAGCGGCTCTACACTGTGGACAACGTCCTGGTTTATTAGCAAACCCTTTTTCAGCATAGAATTCTTGCTCGGATGCAGTAAAAGTAAATTCGGCACCACAATCTTTGCATGTTAACACTTCATCATTATACATATAAAATACCCCCTCGATTGTTTGACGTGCTAATGGAGACGATAAGACTTGCTTCCTTTTAGCCCCGATGGCAATCGAGAAAGATTCTTCTTCGCTACGTTAACCCGTTCGACTTATTATATTCAATAGATTATTTTTTGTCAAATAATACTACTTGGTTTTTTCTCTTTTTGCTTGTTTATTTACTTCTTTAATAATGTCTTCTGTGAGAAGTTTTACGGATGTTTTTACCTTGTGTCTTTTTGCCATTCGTTTAAGCATTGGTACGTAGTTCATATTTTTTTTAAAGGTTTGAGCGTAGGCTTGTACTAATTGATATTTATTAGGACGATCTGGCAATTCTTTATTATGGTCATAAAAAGAAGTTTCAAAATGTTTTTCCATTTGTTTTATAAGCTCTTCTTCAATCATCTTACTCAGTGTAACTTCAGGAAGTTTAATATTTTTCATTTTTAGTTCTTCATGAAACTTAATAATATCTTTTTCTTGAATAACAATCTTGGCTGGCCATACGGATTTCAATTTGGTATAAGAAGATAAAAAAGGTAGAATTTCTGCTTGTGCCATGGTCTTATTTTTCCATTTCCAATAAGTATATCCCATCATAAATATCAGGATAGTAGCAAGAAAAATAATTGTAAATGTTGTACCATTTGAATTCATGGATACACTCCTCCCATTATTATATTGTGGTTGTTGCAGATTCAATAATAAAGCATCTAATATTATTATATACGATAACACTAATATATGTTTTGTACAAGGTCTTTATGATCGTTATCTTCTGTGGAACTTAGTATGCATTAAATGTACACAATCATGTGTATATATTTAAATTATAACAAATTTTTAGGTAAAACAAAAAGACCTTTGTCGGGTCTTCTATTTTTTCTTTGGTGCCGCGGGGGGGACTTGAACCCCCACATTCTTACGAACGGCAGATTTTGAGTCTGCTGCGTCTGCCAATTCCGCCACCGCGGCATATTCACTTTGAACACATAAATAATTTTATCAAATATAAGTATAACTGTCAACAAAACAAATTTAAGAAAAAACCAAAAAAGGACTTTAAGTCCCTTTTTGGTGTAAGCATATTATATGCAGTTGAGTATTCAAAGAATCAATATTTTTTCTGTTGATTTTTCTTACTGGCTTTCAAAATTTCGTCTAAATCATATTCTTCACCCGTTTTTTGATTTGCTTTAGAATTAGCATATTCATTAGCAATTGATGAATTGTTATCAGGATTTAAAAACTCATTTGCTGCTTCTTGCTGGTAAGGATTCTTATTTTGAGTTTTATTAGCGTAACTTTGACTTTTGTTGTTAACCTGTGCTAACTCTTCCGCTGCTTCTTGCTGGTATTTATTGATTTTCTGCTGATTTTGATTATTTTTTTGTGGGTTGTTTTTATTTTGTTTGTTGTTCATGTTATCCATTAATATTATTCCCCCTTTTTTTATCACAAAAATTTAAATGATATGACCTTCTCGTTCGTGTTGTCGCTGTTGAAACGTAGTTCTGTGTTTCAAACGACTATGAGTTTAAACTTTGAGTTAGATATATGTTTGTTTACTCAATAAAAGATTCCTCCTTCCTAAGGGTATGTTTCCCTTATTTCAATTACTTATCCAAAATTTTATTTTGTGTGTTAAAATTGTTATAATAGTAGGGAACATTTTCTTTTATTGTTACGTCTTATAAAAGGATACAAAAAGATATGATGGAAAGGAGACGATTAAGGCTGTGTGCAAAGATGGAGATTTAATTGTCAAAAGCAAAGATGGCGATTTAGAAGCTTTTGAAGAATTGGTTTGTCTTTATGAACGTAAAATTTATACAACAGCTTATCGCATGATGGGTAATTACCACGATGCAAATGATTTTGCTCAGGAAGCGTTTCTTAGGGCGTTTCAATCTATAAGAACTTTTCGTGGAGAGTCATCCTTTTTAACATGGATGTGTCGAATAGTTACTAATATATGTCGTGATGAATTACGCAAGAAATATAACATATCAGTAGAATCTTTGGATAAGCAATTAATTTTGGGAGATATGGAAATAAAAAGACAAATACCTTCTTCTGACCCAGGACCTGATGAAATGTATGAAAATAAAGAGTTGCAAGAAGAATTACAAGTGTTGATTAATACACTTTCTCCAGAGTTTCGTTTAGCGCTTATTCTTAGGGATATACAGGGATTTTCTTATGAAGAAATTGCTGAACAGTTAGAATGTTCGATGGGAACCGTTAAGTCTAGGATAAATAGGGCTAGGAAGTATCTTAAAAAGAAACTGTTAGCTCAACGGGAACAAATAAAACAGTGTGAACGTCAATATATGTGAAAGGGGGGGAAGAAATGAATTGTAAAGAAGTACAAGAAAATTTATCAGCTTATTTAGATAACATATTGTCAGCGGAGGAAATGATATTAGTTCAAAGGCATCTTGATGAGTGTAATGATTGTCGAGAAGAACTAAAGATTCTGCAAGAAACGGTAGAGAAGCTTTCCTCCCTTGAGGAGAAAATACCACCGATAAGTTTTCGACAGGAATTATTTAAAAAACTTGAACAAAGCACTAGCAAAAAAACATATGAGAAGAGATTTTCTTTGCGTCACTTTGTAAATAAATTAATTAGTAATAAACGACGTTCAGCTTTTGTGTCTGTAGCAGTGCCTTTGGTATTATTGGTCTTAATTATTCCTTTATTAACTGATATTGATATACCTAATATGAACTCTTCTATGAAATCTTTCTCGAACGCAACAGATAGTGCGGAGCCAGAACAAGCAATGGGAAAGTTAGATGAATCTGCATATTTATACTCAATAGATGGTGGCTCTGCTCCGAGGGAGAGAAATTTTGAGAGTAAGTCTTTTGACAGATCCTCCTCTAATTCTGTGCTTGGGACGAAAAATGGAATAAATATTGTTGATAAGCAGGCTAAAGTACAGGAAGTTCCAACAGTAGAACAGAAAGTAATAAAAAATGCTGATTTAACAATTGCGGTTGATGATTACGATAGGGCAGTAGTTTCCCTTAAGGATACAGTTATAGCAATGGAGGGTTATGTTACTAATGAGTCTTTAAATGTAGTTGGGTCACAAGAGATTAAAAGAGGGTATATTAATATTAAAATACCTCAATTCAGGTTTGACGAATTTCTTGCTGGTATGGATGATTTAGGAAAGGTGAAAAATCGTAATATTTCTGCGCAGGATGTAACTGAGGAATATGTGGACGTCGAAAGTCGTTTGAAAGCTATGCGAACTAAGGAAGAAAGACTATTGAGTATCCTCACTACTTCAGGCAAGCTCAGTGATGTTTTAGCTGTTGAGAATGAACTTGCTAATACTAGGGGTCAATTGGAATCAATGCAAGGAAGATTACGCTATTTGGATAATAGAACGGATTACTCGACCTTGAATATCAATATTCAACAAGTTGTTACATCTACCACAAAAGTGTCTGCTAGTGGGTTAAAAGGAGTATTGCTTAAATCAAAAGAAGGATTTATTCATGCGATAAATGATGTTTTAACAAAGCTAGGTAAGCTAGTTGTTTTTATAAGCTCAGCAATTCCTTACTTGTTTGTGGTAACATTGTTAGTAGTAATTGTTTGGGGTTGGATTAGGAGAAAGAAGATGGAGGATGAAGCTTGATAAGGTATTATAAGTCACTTATATCGTCTTCTTGACACGTGCTAATTATACGTGCTATACTTTTTTGTAGGGAGGAACTGCGATGAAAGGCTACT
>JAQUGH010000196.1 GCA_028684195.1 Clostridia bacterium
AATAAAAATCCATATCCTGCTCTGGTTATTTCTTTTGCATTTAGTCCGTTTTTTTCTGCATAGGGTATGATTTCCCATGCTCCTCTACTATGTTTTGCAATGTCTACAGGTGTTTCTCTGGTTATATGTATATTTTGTTTTGTATCTACTTCTATTTCTGCGGAAAGTGTTTCGTGATAGGTTACGTCTTTCTTTACCGTAGGATGGCTAGTATGACATTCGTTATGTGTTCCCTCTTCATCGGTTACTTCATGGCAATGTGTTTTACTTTCCGTCCAAGTATAGGTTACTGTCCAATCTGCCTTTTCTTTTTTGTTTTCACATGTTCTTATGATATCTTTATTTACTGTGGTATATTGCTGACAGTAATTGTTATCGAGGTTATCATCGGGAGATTCATAGTTTGGATCTAGTCTTACACTCATATTTATTATTACCTTTTCGTCTGGAGCTCTCCAGGTGAAGTTTATAGGTACATCTTCCTGTGGAGGAAGAATATCTACTGTTTGACTATGAATTACTTCATCATCTTTATACCATTCAAGGTATACGTTTTTTATTTCTTCATTAAAGTGGTTATAGATAACTGTATCTATGCTCATTATTTTCCCTGCTTCTGTTTGAACAGGTGCTTTGAATTCTTTTATTTCTAAGTCGGACATTGCTTTGTTAAGCGATATTTCTTGATAATTATCTTCCTTGGTAACTTCATCAGGAATTTCAAAAATATGTCCTTCAGGATTGATGGTAACTCGAAGTTTTTCTTCAGCCATTTTTACTTTATAGCGAAAATAGTTTTCTGTTTTTAGTTCGTTAGCCTTTAGACATACTGTTGTATCTGTTATTATTTCATTCCCTAATTCTGATATTTTTTCTATAACAATGGGGATTGCTGCTTGATCTGTAGATGATGTGTTTTCTAGGGTATATTGTAGGGTAGCTATTTCCCCAGGTTGATATTGTTCTTCTTCTACTGTTTTTAGGTCTGATATTTTGAAGTTAAGCGGTTCTTTCCCTTGATATGCGTGCATTAGTCCTTTCCCATTTACTGTATCAACAATGAGAAACATAGAGTCAGCTATAACCATTTCTGGGCTGGCATAATCTTCTGTATTTTCAAGTTGAATATATGGCACTTGATAGCCACTTTTATTTTGGAACCAGTTTACTGGTTCTAATGTTTCTCCATCCAATCCCCACACTTTGCCTTGTGAATCGTAGACGAAGAGGTATTCTTGGTTGTTCGTTTGGTTGGGGTTGGCATCTGGATTGATGTTAGCATTAACACTGACGTTAGGTTTCCAGTAGAGCATATTGGATTTGATTGAGGCTTGTACCTGTTCTTCTGTTACTGGATCATCTTTGAATATATCAGCTTGTACCTTTTGTACGTAGCCATGTTCTTTGTCTATTGCTACCACAGCCCCCGGGGCTGTTGCTGATGTTGAGTTGTAGTTTCTGATGGGGACGTAGACGTATTTTGTGCCGATAGTGGGAGAATTGAGAACGTAGCTATTGTTGATGATGGAGTAGTAGGGATCGTTTTCTTTGGGGGATATCCACTTTCTATCAAAAACTCCATACTCATTATAACTATATCTATAAAGATTACCTTTTCGATCAATCATATAGACATCTTCATTTTCAGCAGCTGGTGAACCAGGCACTCCATAATCTGTATATTTCCCTTCTACTAATAACTTTTCTTTTAAGAAATCATACCTTATCAAGGTTGATCTTTCATCCCCTACATTCTGTCCCACAGTAACAATATCTTTATGATAAATTGGACTTCCTGTAACCTCACCCCGCATTTCGTATCTTTCCTTAACATTTGCCTTATTACCTAAATCTTGTATAACAAAAAAGCCATCATCCTTTACTTGATCTGAATAGCAAGTATGATCACCTGTTGCAGTACCAAGAAAAATATGAGGAACTCCTTTTTCTGTTACTACAAGTGGGCTTGCTGTAATTCTATATTTTTTCCCCCACTCTCCCCTTGCTGTAACAATTAAAGGTTGTTCCCAAACTGCTTCCATTGTTTCGGGATCTATTGCCCAAAGTCGATGATCTCTTGTTGCTTGATAGATACGAGCTCCATAAATTGTTTCTGCATAAGTTGGACTTGAGCCACTCGGGTATCTTTCATATTGTTCCGGTTGTACAAGAATTCTTCCTAATTCTTGCCCTTCCTTTGACAATTTAACAAGATAACAACCTGCTTGAACAAATATATATGTCTTATTATCCTTTGATTTTACTATGATAGGTTGCGATTGTACTTTCCCTGGAAGTTGTTGTTCCCATACTAATTTAAAAGGAAATTCTGTATCTGCATAGGTATCCTTTACATGTCTGCTATTTAAGTTATCAAGACCAAACTTAGGTGCTTCCGAAAAAGAAGCTATGGGATTAAGAAATATAAATGATAAAACTAACATCACTGTTAGAAAATTTTTTACCTTCATTTATTCTCTCCTCCATATTTTTTTTGATATAAATATTCCTCCCACTTCTCCTTATCCATAAGTTTTCTTTGGTATCCAGGTTTCTCTGTTATATCTACTTTTCTTTGCTCATTTATCCAATCTACATTAAAGTTAAGAGACTCTGCTAAGGCTCGAAGTGGTAATAAAGTTCTTCCATTTCTTATTGTTGGAGCTACATCTGTTGTTTTGTTTTCTACTCTTCCATCAAAATGCTTTATTTGATAATTTTTATCGCCAATTTTAAAAGTTAATGTTCGTAATTCTCGATCCTTTGCTGTTACGGTTCTTGTTTCTCCATCCCATTCTACTTCTGCTTGAACATTATGATGTTCAAATACACCACGCAATGGAACCATAGTACGATTGTTGATTATTACTGCTTGTTGATCAGGAAAGTCAACAATTTCTTTTTCTATAGCTACATATACTTCATCATGTAACGGTATTGTGATAGAAACAACTGGATTATCTGGACTTCCTTTGTGCTTAATTCTTCCTCCAAATTCTGCATAAGGAGTATTTTCTATTGCGATACCATTGATGTGGGTTATTGCATATATTTCAGTTTGATTTGTAGTATGTATATCTATTAATGTTGCCCTTATAGCATCATCAGTGGTATAACCAGTAGCAGGATAAATATCAAATGTACCATATCCTCCACTTCCATCATAGTGTAGAAATCTAACTGTAAGATTTGCTATAGGTTTAATTGTTATTGTATTTTCATATCCCGGTAAATCAATTTTTGCCATTGCACCCAACGGAATTATCAGCAATGACACAGCCAAAAGTAAAAGCACTGCCTTTTTCATTGAATTTTCCCTCCATATCTTTCTTTAAATTTTTTTATGGTAATTGACTCATTGTTTTATCTTTATTTCTAACATCAACCTCCCTC
>JAQUGH010000197.1 GCA_028684195.1 Clostridia bacterium
TTCTTGGTGGCTAAAAAAGCCTATGCTTGGGGTAGTAGTGGGATTAGCTATGATGGGGAATATGATAACAGCTTCTACTATGGGTACATTAGTTCCGATCGCTTTTAAGAAAATAGGGATTGATCCGGCAGTAGCTTCAGCACCTTTTATTTCAACTGTGGTTGATATTACAGGTTTATTGATTTACTCTACTTTAGCAACATTGTTAATTAAGAGTCTTATATAAGGGAGGATTTTATGTTTGAAATGTTTTTGGAAAGAAATAGATAGGCTAATGTTTTAATTTAGTGGTATTATATATATGGGGTGAAGCCTATAATGTATAGTTTGTTGGAAGTTTTGCAAAGTATTGATAATACACTATTGAAACCTGATTTGAAAGATAAAGATTATATTAAATTTTGTGAGGAATCAAAAGAACAGGGATTTAAAGCTGTTTGTGTTTTGCCTTATTATGTTCCGCTTTGTGTGGAACAATTAAAAAATTCCTGTGTTTCTGTAGTAACAGTGATAGGTTTTCCATTGGGGGCTAATAGTTCAGAGGTTAAAGCTTTTGAAACCAAGAAGGCATTTATAGATGGAGCAGTTGAGGTTGATATGGTTATTAATATTGGTGCATTAAAGGATAAAAAAACAAATGTTGTGTATGATGAAATAAAAAAAGTAGTGGATGTTGCGGGTACTTTTTCTAATAAGCTTGTTAAAGTTATTATTGAAACATCACTTTTAACGGATGAAGAAAAAATTTTAGCTTGTAAAATTGCAGTAGAGGCCGGAGTTGACTTTGTAAAGACCTCTACGGGTTTTAATGGTGCTGGTGCTACAGTAGAGGATATTAAATTAATAAATTCAGTAGTTAGAGAAAAGGCAAAAGTGAAAGCTTCAGGTGGTATCAGAACTTGGGAAAAGGCTGAAAAGCTTCTCTTAGCTGGAGCAAATCGTATAGGTACCAGCAAGGGAAAATTAATAATTGACCAATATAAGGAAAAAGAAGATAATGTACATTGGTAACAAATATTAATATGATAGATTTTATAGGTGTGAGAATAAGAAAAACAATATCTTAATAGAAAGGGCATGAATGGTTATGTATGACCGCAAAGTGTTCTGGGATTACTTTATGGTAACAGGTAATGTTGGTTTTTATCTTATTCATTGTAAATTACATTATAAAAAAGCTAGACAATTTAGAATGCAAAATAGCACTATGATAAGGAATGGATTAAAAAAATATGGGTTTATATAGAACCGAGGCTATAGTTGTAAGAAGCAGAAAATATTCAGAAGCAGATAGTATTCTTACGCTTATTACGCATAAAAAAGGAAAAGTAAGTGCTATCGCTAAAGGAGTTAAAAAACAAAATAGCAGACTTCGGGGTGGTGTACAATTATTTACATATAATGATATGTTATTATATGAAGGTCGTAATTTGGATATCGTCACTCAAAGTCAATGCCTTGAAGCCTTTACTGCATTACAGTATGATGCCAGGACAATGACTGCTGCATGCTATTGGTGTGAGCTTTTGGATTCTTTTATTCCAGAGAGAGAGAAGGATGTAGAATTATTTGTATTAGCTTTAGCAGGCTTTCATTTTTTAGTATTTGAACATGATGAGATTGCAGTTAGGGCTTTAGAAATCAAGCTATTATCACGTTTGGGGTATATGCCTTATATGGATCGTTGTATTTCTTGTGGACAATCACTTCAAGTTGAAAAAAAAATATCATTTTCTGCTAGAATGGGTGGAGTGTTATGTGCTAAGTGTTCAGATGGTGAGAAATTATCTTTTTCGTTTGAAGTTCTTCGAATTTGGCAACAGTTAGAGGATATGAATTTAAGTAAGATGAATAGGTTGAGAATCAGTTCAGAGGGGCTTCAGTTGCTAGATAAGGCACTAGAAAGGTTTTTATTAATACAGCTAGGTTATCCACTTAAGTCCCGACCATTATTAAAGGAAATGTGGCAGGTTATGAAGGATTAGAAAGTTATTTTTAGGTCATAATAGCTTTAGAATATAAAAATGGGAGGTATAAAAATGGAGGAATTAGAAAAGATTGATGTTATTAGGAAAAGACTTGGTGTTACTTACAAAGAGGCGAAAGATGCGTTAGTGCAGACAGATGGAGATCTTGTACAAGCATTAGTAAACTTGGAGGAATCTAATGATAAGAAAGACGGTATGCTTGAAGAAAAAGGTAAGGAATTAGTAGAGTATATAAAGACTATTATAAAAAAAGGAAATGTGACTAAAATCAGATTCAAGAAACAAGATAAGGTTTTATTTGAAATTCCGGCTACAGTGGGAGCAATTGGAGTGGGAGGGATTTTATTTAGTCCTGTCTTAGCGGTACTTAGTGTTGTGGGTACAGTTGCTGCTCTAGTATCTAACTATAGCTTGGAAATTATACGAGCAGATGGAAAGGTAGAACATCATGATCTTAAATTTTTAGAGGAAAAAAATAATAAGGAAGAATGATTAATTAAACATTAATAATTAGCAATTAGCATTGAATAGTAAGTAATGTTAAAAGCCTTGTGAATTTTTTCATAGGGCTTTGTTAATTAATTGGAGTTATTGACAATTAATATTCAACTGATATAATGAAATTAATTTCTTTTAGCAAGTTTAATATGTAGTAAGTTTAATAGTTTTAATAGTTTTAATAGTTATAATAGGTTTATTCTGTGGGACTTTATTGTCTACAGTTTTTTTCATAATTAAGGCAAACAATTGCTATGTAATAAATATAATGTGGTAATATATATTTTTAATTGTGTTTTAATGGTAATAGAGGTGAAGTATTATGTTTACAAAGATTAATGAATTTCTGTTAAAAAAAGTTATATCTAACTGGGAAAATACTGAAGATACTAACGTACGAGCATCTTATGGTTATTTAGAGGGATGGGTCAGCATAGTATGGAATGTTCTTTTGGCTGTTTTAAAGTTAATATGTGGTATATTAATTAATAGCGTATCGTTGTTGGCTGATGCTTTTCATACTTTTTCCGATGTTTTAACATCGGCAGCGGTTATTATTGGTTTTAAGATTTCAAAGAAACCTCATGATTCTGAACATCCTTTTGGTCATGGTAGGGCTGAATATATTGCAACCTTTGTTGTAGCAACACTTTTAATATTTGTGTCATTTGAATTTTTCAAACAATCTATTGATAAAATACATAATCCAGAAATTGTTAGGTATAATGGTTTCGTTTTTGCGGTGATGCTGTTTTCTGCTCTAATTAAGGAATGGTTATATAACTTTGCATGTTTTCTAGGAAAAAAAATAAATTCAAATACCTTGATTGCCGATGGTTGGCATCATCGTAGTGATGCAATTGCTTCGCTGATTATTGGTATTACACTTG
>JAQUGH010000198.1 GCA_028684195.1 Clostridia bacterium
CGCACCGGGCTCCTCAGAGATACTCCCATCTGTAATCTGCTATTACACTTTAGTGCATAGTTTTCTTGGTAATCGTCGCAGTGAGGTTTGCATCATTTATCCAGCCCTACATGTCCGGTAGATGTTTCCTTTGCACTAACGTATCTCCGTTAACCCCTTCCCCATGTGATTGGCTTCCCCAATCTCAAAGTACTATGGGTTAATCCGAATCCCTATAAACCATCTGATAAAGACACTAAGCGATTCACTCAAAAACCAAACTACGGTTTTTGGTTCCCTGCTTAAGTGTACGCTTCACCTTACTGTTACCAGTTTCGGTGCAACACTCGATATGGGTGGCTGGCTAAGCCTTACCCAATAGAGACTTTCACTCTATCTGAAGCACCAAGCTTTGCTTGGCGCACTAACGGATATGTGTTACCGACGTCCTCGAACCTTACAGGTGAAATCCAAACCTTACATAACTCTTATCTTAGGTTTGGGCGAGGCGACTCGGTTAGGTTCGAGGATGTACACGGCTAACTTCAGCCCTTCCCAAAACCCTGCCACCGTTGAACCCGCTTATCCGCGCCCTTGCGGGAAGACTTGCTGTTAGTCGAAGTCAGGTGTCCCTATATTCAGAAGCCGCCATGGACGGCGGCTCCTCAAATAATTTTTTATACTATCCATCCACTGTTAATACTAACCTCTTTAAATCTAATATTGCACCTAATTTCATGAGTAAGTCTAGTCCTAACAAGCCATTTATTTCACCTTGAGGATCAATTATACCGAAATCTAATTTAATATCCTTTAACTTTACCTTGCCAATATTTATTTCATCAACCTCTTTCGAGAGAAAGCTATGCAGACTCCCTCCAACACCATAATATGAACTAACTCTATCACTAATTTCAGCAACAATTCCTATATTCTCAACTATATCAGGTGAAATCATTGTTTCTACTGCACCTGGTCAATTACAATTTTATCAATAACTTGTATCTTTCCCTTAAAGCATATTTCTATAGAGGTAAAAAGTAGCCCATCTATATACTGTATATTCATAAAACTACACCTCTATATCCAAATATTTTCTTTATTTCTACTTGTATTTTTTCATTTGCGGTATGGTATACGAGAATATCATCTTTTACCCTTACAAGTTCTCGAGTTGCTTCCTTGTTATCATCAAAAGCCTTTATTACAGCCATATCATCAATGTGCCTTATATTTCCATCTATATGGGACTTTATAATTTGTAATTTAACAAACTTATTCGGATATATTTTTCTAACTTCTTCCCATTTCATTATACACACCTCCTTAAACAATTTGATAAGATTATTATATCATTTCTAACTATCATACAGAAATATTTATTGCTACAAAGCACTACTATAACATTTGCGGCAGGACGCCGCGCCCTTTACACCTGAGTCGGGTAAGTCAGAGGGATTACTCCCTCTTTCTCCCCTAAGAACTGTACATGACACTTTCACGTCATACAGCTCAAGTTATTTATAACTAATCACTGTCCATGATTAGCAAGCTTTTCTTTCCGAATAGTATGTCTCATATTCTTTCAAATAAGGATTGGCTTCAAACTTTATTAAAACATGTCTTCTTATTTTAAAGTCACTTGCAAACAATAATATTTTATCTTCCGATTTAAATATCCAATCTCTTGTTTTGCTTTGGGTAAAGTATTTGTTTTTCCTCCAACCCTTAGACTTCATAGGATGTCTTCTTTTTGCCCATCCCCATAAGTATCTAAAAATGTTCTTATCTAAAGTTTGATAAGTCTTTTTTGCACAAACATGCTTATGATAATTACACCATCCCCTTATTATTTGGTTTAGTCTAATTATTAATAGCTCTTGTTTCTGCGTTAGATTTTTCCTTACTTCTTCTCTTATTTTCGCCGTAATTCTTTTTAGCGATTTTGCAGATGGCTTTATTATAAGTTTACCTTTGTACTTTCTAAAATTCCATCCTAGAAAATTAAAACCTTTTTCAATATGAGTTATTAGTGTCTTTTCTTTTGACAGTTCTAGTCCTCTTTTTCCTAAGAATTCTTCTAACATTATCTTAATATCTTCAAGGGTTTTTCTACTTTTTGCTGTTATAACAAAATCATCCGCATAAACAGTGATATGTACTTTTTCTTTATTATATCTCCTGTGAATAATGGTACCTACTTTATTTGTCCAGTATTTCTGTTTAAGCATAGTAGCCATTCCGTTCAATGTTAGGTTTGCAAGCGTTGGAGAAATAATCCCTCCTTGTGGTGTTCCAGCTTTTGTTGGATATAGGTTTTGTTTATATACATAACCCGATTTCAAAAATTGCTTTAATATTTTCTTATTCATGATAATATTTTCTTGCACCCAATCATGAGAGATATTGTCAAAGCAACCTTTTATATCTCCTTCGAGAACCCATTTAGCTGAGAATTTGGTTGATAGGCAATTAAATAAATGTTCACTTGCATCCTTTGCGCTCCTGTGTTTTCGAAATCCAAAACTAGATGTATCCATAATTGACTCCGAAACTGGGTCTAAGCACAATAAATGCAGTGCTTGCATTGCTCTATCTCTAAATGTAGGAATTCCTAATGGTCGTTTCTTACCATTTGACTTGCTAATATATGTTCTTTTTAACGGAGTTGCTCGGTATTTTTTGTTTGACAGTAATAATGCTCCCTTGTATTTACTTCCTGGTGATGACCATATTTCTGAATCAACTCCAGGAGTTCTTTTACCTCTATTACTTGTTATTCTTTTTACAGCAAGTAATTTCGCATAAAATGATATTGATAAAAGATACTGTAGTTTTTTAACTAGATTCATTCTATTCTCTGATGCTGCTTTGGCAATCCTTGATTGAAGTTTACTAACTTTCATTTCTACAATGTTCCAGTTTATACTGTTCCATTTTAGTGAATAGTCTACAGACGCCCGCTTTTCGCTTTTTGGCTTTTCTATATTCATAAAGTTTCAATCCTTTCTTCACTATAAAGTGAAACTTCTTTCAGTGGCTTTTTGTCTTCACTGAAAGTTAGTTGAACCATTCCAGGAGCTTACCGTCGCTTAACGACAAATAAGTCTTAGCGACGGTTAGCTATTCGGATAAATAACCTACTAGAAGTCTGCACCCTTTCAAGTTAGGGCAAATTTTGAACCCCTATCTACTTCATTACAAAGTAGCCTTTGCTTTTTCTAGTTTCCCATAACCGCTAATAATTGTGTTTTTCTTACGAAGAACCTACCCAAACGGGAATCAACGGTCTTACCCAGTTCTACACCTTAGCCAATTCATACTACCTTAGATTCTATCTTTACCCCGAAGTCGTTGTCCATTTGCTAGTTGATATGAAAAGTAAACTAACCTCAA
>JAQUGH010000052.1 GCA_028684195.1 Clostridia bacterium
CTTGATACACCAGGGCATGAGGCATTTACAGCAATGCGGGCAAGAGGTGCTAAAGCAACGGATATTGCAATTCTTGTTGTTGCTGCTGATGATGGTGTAATGCCTCAAACTATAGAAGCAATTAACTATTCTCAGGCTGCTGGAGTACCTATCATTGTTGCAATTAATAAGATTGATAAAGAAGACGCTAATATGGATAGAATAAAACAAGAACTTACAGAGTACAATCTTATTTCTGAGGAGTGGGGCGGAGATACGATATTCTGTAATGTTTCTGCTAAAACTAAAGAGGGCTTAGAAAATTTACTGGAAATGATTTTACTTGTTGCTGAAGTAACAAGTATTAAAGCAAATCCTAATAGAAAAGCAAGCGGAGTTGTTGTTGAAGCCAAGCTTGATAAAGGGAGAGGTCCTGTAGCGACAGTACTTGTGCAAAATGGGACATTAGAATGTGGAGATTATATTATAGCAGGAATTGCTCATGGAAGGGTTAGAGCAATGCAAGATGACAAGGGGTGTGACTTAAAAGTAGCTTTGCCATCAAAACCTGTTGAAATCATAGGCTTGTCTGATGTACCACAAGCAGGAGATAATTTTAATGTTGTGGCAGATGAGCGACTTGCAAAACAAATTATTAGTGAACGTACTGTTCAAAAAAGAGAAGAGAATATGATGTCTAGTTCACGTGTATCTTTAGAAGACCTTTTTGATCAGATACAAAAAGGTGAGGTAAAAGACTTAAATATTATAATTAAAGCGGATGTGCAAGGTTCTATAGAAGCGATTAAACAATCATTAGAAAAGTTAGCAAATGACGAAGTGCGGGTAAGCATTATACATCAAGGCGTAGGTGGAATAAGTGAAACTGATGTGATGCTTGCTTCAGCATCAAATGCTATTATTATAGGCTTTAATGTTCGACCGGATGTGAATGCTCGTAAAATTGCAGAGAATCAGCAAATAGATATTCGTTTATATCGTGTAATTTATGATGCTATTGATGATATTAAATCAGCTTTGAGTGGTTTGTTAAAACCGGAGTTAAGAGAAGCTATAGTGGGTAGGGCTGAAGTAAGGGCGTTAATAAAAGTACCAAAGATAGGTTTTATTGCCGGCTCTTATGTTACGGAAGGCAAAATATTAAAAAGTAATAAAATAAGAGTTATCCGGGATAGTATTGTTATTCACGAGGGAGATATATTATCTTTAAGGAGATTTAAAGATGATGTCAAAGAAGTGGGGATTGGTTTTGAATTTGGAATAAGTCTGGAAAGATTCAATGATTTTCAAGAAGGAGATCAATTAGAGGCATATAAGCTTGAGGAAATTAAAAGAGAATTGTCTTAGGAGGGTCATTGGCTTATGACTAATCATCGTAGTGATAAAGTAGGAGAAGCGATTAAAAGAGAACTTGCCGATATGATTCGAGATGAAATGAAAGATCCTAGAATAAAAGGATTAATTAGTGTTACTCATGTGGAGGTTACGAAGGATTTGAGGTATGCTAAAGTTTATGTGAGTATTTTGTCTGATGATGAGGAGGAGCGGAATATCACCTTGAAGGTACTAGAAGGAGCCGGAGGACATCTTAGAAGTGAATTAGCAAAGCTACTTAAAATTCGTTATACTCCACAGTTGATTTTTAAATTTGATGAGTCTATTGAATATGGGGCAAAAATAAATAAGATATTAGCCGGATTTAACAGAAAAGAAGGAGAATAGTAATGTCTGAATGGCAAAAAATCAAGGCTTATTTACAGGGGCAAAAAAACATTATACTTCTCGTTCATGAAAAACCGGATGGTGATTGTATGGGGGCGGCGCTAGCTCTTGCCCATCATTTACAGATGGAAGGATATAGCCCTTCTTTATATAATCCAGATGCTATTCCAATGATATATGGTTTTTTACCAGGGCAGGAAATGATAAAAACATATAAGGATAAAAGATTACCAGAGGGTATTCCTATTATTGTTATTGATTGTGCTGATCAAGGGAGGGTAAGATATGTTCTCCCTGAAAATGTTCCTATTATAAATATTGATCACCATGTAAGTAATAATTATTTTGGTAGTTATAATCTTGTTGATACGAAGGCTGCGGCTACAGGTGAAATAATTTATAAGCTTTTGGTAGAGTCAGAGGAAAGCATTAATAGTTTTACAGCTACCTGTTTATATGTTGCTCTTTCTTCAGATACAGGTTCCTTTAAATATAGTAATACGACTGCTCGGACATTTCGGTATGCCAGTGAATTAGTAGAGTTAGGCGCAGATATGGAATTAATTCGTTATAATTTATTTGAAAGAAGACCAATATCAGAGTTATTGATGATGAAGCTTGCTCTTACAAATATGAAGCAATCAGTTGATAAAAGAATCATATGGACTGCTTTATCATATAGAAAATTGGCAGAAAACAATTTATTGCAAACTGATACAGATAGTGTTATTAGTTTAATGCGTTCCACTGAAGGGATAGAAATAGCTTTTGTCATAAAAGAATTGGAACCTAATCTGGTTAAGGTTAGTCTACGTTCTAAAAAATATTTTGATGTTAACGTATTAGCTAATAAATTTCATGGAGGTGGACATTCTCGGGCTGCGGGATGTACAATAAAAGGGGATTTAAATGAAATTGTTATCAATATTATTAGCACAGCAAAAGGTTGCTTAAAGGATTATTGTGTTGAAGGTGATGAATCTTAATGGATGGAGTTATTAATATTCTTAAACCGCCTGGGATGACTTCTCATGATGTAGTTTCTTTTTTAAGACGACAACTAAGTATGAAAAAAATTGGGCATACAGGTACTCTTGATCCACAAGCAAGTGGGGTTTTGCCCTTGTGTGTAGGACAGGCAACTCGATTAGCCGATTATTTATCAGGTGAAGATAAGGAATATTTTTGTGAGATGACTTTAGGGATTACAACAACCACGCAAGATGCTTGGGGTGATGTTGTAAGTATTAAAGATTGCTCTCATATTACGATTAACGATCTTCTTAATGTTTTAACTGAATTCAAAGGCGAGGTAGAACAAATTACCCCCAAGTATTCTGCAGTTAAATTTGGAGGAATGCCTCTTTATAAGAGAACACGGTTAGGTCTGGAAACTAAACCGATTTATCGTAAAATTTTTATATATAATATTGATGTGGTAAAATATAATCCTCCTAAGTTGACATTTAAAGTATGCTGTTCTAAAGGGACATATGTCAGAACTATATGTCATGATCTTGGTAATGCTTTGGGTGTAGGAGGTCACATGTCTTTTCTTGTGAGGACTAGGGTAGATAGCTTTAATATTAATGATAGTTATACATTAGAGGAAATATCATTATTAAAAGAGAAAGCTATTCTCCCGATGGAGTATTGTATAAAAAGTTTGGAACATATAATATTATCTAAGGAAGAAATTATTAAAATAAAGCATGGACAGATTATTTCTCTTAGCGGGAATTATCAACCTGTAGAAAACATAGCTGTGTGTGATAAAGATAGAAAATTACAGGCTATTGCACTTGTGTATAAATTTAATAATGAAATTTGTCTAAAACCAAATAAAGTTTTTAATGTGGAGTAAATTATGCAGATAATAAAGAACGTAGATGAGATTAGAAAATTAAATATTCCTCTAGCAATATGTTTGGGAAATTTTGACGGAGTTCATAAAGGGCACCAAGCATTATTAAAAAGTTGTATAAAAGAAAGCCACAGTAAGTTGTGGTCTTCCTCTGTACTACTTTGGAATCCGCACCCTACTCAAGTACTAAAAGGAGATAAAACTCCTGATATGCTCATTACAGCAGAGCAGAAGTTTACTTTAATGGAATCCTTGGGGATGGATTATCTTCTTTATCTTCCTTTTAATAAAGATGTAGCATCTTTAAGTTCTTTAGAATTTGTTAAAGAATATTTAGTAAATATTCTTAATGTAAATAAAGTGTTTATTGGCTTTAATTACTCTTTCGGGAAAAATGCTGAAGGAACACCTGAGAAGATGAAGCTATTGTGTAAACAGTTAGGAATTGAAGTTTTTGTTGGTGAACCGATAAAAATTGATAATGAAGTGATAAGCAGTACACTTATTCGTAAAAGATTTATAGAAGGTGATATTTTAAGAACTGCTAAGTTGTTGGGGTATTATCCTATATTAGAAGGTGATGTTGTTAACGGAGATCATCGTGGAAGTTGTATGGGGTTTCCTACTGCAAATATAGATTTACATGATAATCAAGCCCTTCCAGCATTTGGTGTGTATGCTTGTTATGCAGAATATAATGACAGGATTCTTCCGTCAATTGTAAATATTGGAGTAAAGCCTACTTTTGGGAGTGTAAAGGCGGCTGTTGAAGTGCATATATTTGATTTTAATGAAATTATTTATAGCAAATGGTTAAAAATTCATCTTATAAAAAGAATGAGGTCGGAAGTGAAATTCAGAAATTCGGATGAGCTTAAATTGCAAATCAAACATGATATAGAAGTAGCTCATAATATTTTAGAAAATAATGATGCAAATTCTAGTAATATTTTCTTCGTTCGCAAATAAGATTGTAATAACTTATTGTGCGAAGGGGATAAAATATGATAGTTGTTTGTAAGAATCATTTAAAGAACACAGCTATATCATGCCATTTTTCAAAATTAGTATTAAGCAAAGACTTTTCTTTATTATGCGAAGAATTAATAGAATTGTACAAAAAATACTATGTGATTAATCCTGAACAAGAAGCTTATCGGGATGCTTTTTATTGCTTAATTGCTCAAGAGGAAGGTGCTCAAAAAGGATTAAAAAAATCAGTATCAATGTGAAGAAAGGGCAATATTATGCGTGTTATAATTACGAATCACGCCAAGAAACGTCTTAAGGATTTTCGCCAGGACAAAATATATTTAAGTGATATTAAAAATGCAGTTCAAGGAATACCTGGACAAATACCGATAGCTACTCGTTTCCGTGGGTTTATGAGTGGATCAGGACGTATTTTTGATATTGTGGTAAAAGATATATCTACTGGACGACTTGTTATAACTATAATTGGTAAGTGAGATTGGATTCACCTATTTTTATAAGTAGATATATTAAATGGTTACTAATTATTAATCTAAGTAAGTTTTATTTACTTGAAAAACTTGCAATGTACATACAATTAAACTATAATTAGTCGTGTTGTATGTTCCGTACACTAGGTTATACGAATCACCAACGTTTAACTTGGTTACGGTGAATAAATGAGGAGGTGAAATATATGCCATTAAATCAGGAAAGAAAGACAGAGCTAATTAACCAGTTTCGTGTTCATGAGAGTGATACTGGTTCACCAGAAGTACAGATTGCGATGTTGACAGAAAGAATTAATTATTTAACAGAACATTTAAAGGTTCATAAAAAGGATCATCATTCCAGACGTGGACTTCTTAAAATGGTTGGTCGTCGCAGACATTTGTTAAATTATCTCAAAAAGAACAGCTTGGAACGTTACAAGAATATAATTTTGAGTTTAGGTATTAGAAGATAAGGGCGTTATGCGCCCTTATTTTTATAAAGTAAAACTTCCTTCAGTGGTTTTTTCATCCCTCACTGAAGGTTAGTTGAACCATTCCACGCTAGTAACACTTACGAACTTGTTCGATAGTGTCTACTGTGTGCAAAGCTGAGCTTAGCGTCGCTTATTTTCCACTTAAAGCAGGGGAAGTCTCGGAGTGAAACTTGCAAACTTGTTTGCGTAGTTGAACCTGTGCAAAGCGAGCGACGGTTAGCTATTCGGATAAATATTTCACGTAAGAAATATGGGCGTATTTATTATTTCCTAAAAATTATTATGTGAAAAACATTAAAAAGCAATATATTTGGTATTCTTTTTTCATGTAGCAGGGAATAATAAAACTTATGTAGAATAAAGTTTTGACTTAATAAATGAAATTTTTGTTTAGTAATAGAAAAGAAGGAGGTTATTATACTAAATGGACTACCCAAGCACAATAATTAAAAAGGAAATGGATATTGCAGGAAGAAAATTTATTATGGAAACCGGTAGGGTTGCAAAACAAGCTGGTGGAGCGGTTCTTGTCCGTTATGGAGATACCTGTGTATTAGCAGCAGCGACATCGTCGAAGGCACCTCGTGAAGGGATAGATTTTTTCCCTTTGACTGTGGATTATGAAGAACGTCTTTATTCTGTAGGAAAAATTCCGGGAGGGTTTATAAAAAGAGAAGGGCGTCCTAGTGAAAAAGCGATACTTTCTAGTAGACTTATTGATAGATCGGTTAGGCCGTTATTTCCTAAAGGGTATAGAAATGATGTACATATAGTTACGACTGTTTTGTCAGTGGATCAAGATAGTTTACCCGATGTTATTGCTATTAATGGAGCTTCTGCAGCACTTCATATATCGGGTATACCTTTTCAGGAACCTGTTGGAGCAGTTATAGTTGGTTATGTTGATGGTGAATATGTTATAAATCCGACTGTTGAACAGGCAGAAAAGAGCAGGTTACATCTTGTATTGGTAGGGACAAAAAAAGCGGTAATGATGGTGGAAGCAGGGTGTAATGAAATAACAGAAGAAGAGTGTCTGGAAGCTATTATGACTGGACATGAAAAAATCAAAGAAATTGTTGAGTTTATCGAAGAATTACGAAATGAAGCTCTTGAAAAGGGTTTAGCAAAGGAAAAACAAGTTCCGGATATTTATGTAATAGATGAACAACTTGAAAAGGATGTTAGGAATTATGCTCAAGAATCTCTTCAAAAAGCTCTGATTAATAAAGATAAAATGGAACGTGAGGAAGCTACTGAAAACACAATAAATGAGGCAGTACTTCATTTTACAGAAATTTATCCTGAAAACATTAAGGATGTAAAAAAAGTATTGGATACAATTGTTAAGTCGTATGTTCGTAAACTTATAAGTGTGGACAAGATTAGACCTGATGGAAGAGCACTTGATGAGGTTAGGCAAATCACTTGTGAAGTCGGAGTCTTACCAAGAACTCATGGGAGTGGCTTGTTTACCAGGGGACAAACTCAGGTATTATCAATAGCAACTTTGGGTGCAATTGGTGATGAACAAATTTTAGACGGACTTGGTGTTAGAGAAACCAAGAAATATATGCACCATTATAATTTTCCACCTTATTGCGTTGGAGATACTCGCCCGATGCGAGGACCTGGTAGAAGAGAGATAGGGCATGGAGCTTTGGCGGAAAGGGCTTTAGAACCAATGATTCCGTCAGAAGTTGAGTTTCCTTATACTATTCGTGTAGTGTCGGAAGTTTTAGAGTCAAATGGTTCGTCATCTATGGGAAGTGTTTGTGGAAGCACCTTATCTCTTATGGATGCAGGTGTTCCTATCAAATCACCTGTAGCAGGTATTGCCATGGGATTGATTAGAGAAGGAGATTCTTATTCAATCTTAACGGATATACAAGGTTTGGAAGATGCCAATGGCGATATGGACTTTAAAGTTGCCGGGACTGAAAAAGGAATTACAGCAATACAGATGGACATCAAAATTGCAGGAATTGATAGGAATATATTAAGAGATGCTTTGGAACAGGCTCGCAAAGGCAGAAGTTTTATTATGGGGAAAATGCTTGAGGTTTTAGAAAGACCTCGTGAGGAGCTTTCTTTATATGCACCAAGAATTATGACTATGGTTATTAATCCTGATAAAATAAGAGATGTAATTGGACCTGGTGGTAAAGTTATTAAGAAGCTAATAGAAGAAACCGGGGCAAAGATTGATATAGAGGATGACGGTCGTGTTTATATAGCAGCTATGGATGGTGATTCTGGCAAGAAAGCACTCAAAATGATTGAGGATTTGGTTAAAGAAGTTGAAGTTGGAAAGTTGTATATGGGAAAAGTAAGTCGCTTAATGAATTTTGGGGCTTTTGTTGAAATATTGCCTGGAAAAGAAGGACTTGTTCATATTTCGCAATTGGCGGAAGAACGTGTTGGTAAAGTTGAGGATGTTGTTTCTGTTGGTGAGGACATACTTGTTAAAGTAACAGAAATTGATAGACAAGGGAGAATAAATTTGTCTAGAAAAGAAGCTTTACGTCAAAAAGAGAATGAAAAGAAAGAAAACAAATAGATTGAGTTAAAAATGCGTGTGGGTAATAGTTAGATCTCGCATGCATTTTTAATTAATTTGATATGATTATTTTTGTTGCCCCTGCATATGATTATTGTAAAAATGATTATAAAAAGGGGCGAATGTATGTGAATATTATTATTTTTAGTAAAAAAAGAATTATAGGGTATTTAGTAGCTATTATTTTAATATTAATTGGATTATTTATTTTAGATTCCTTGGTTGATAAAACTATGCCTACGGTAAATCCTATTTATATTGGTGATACGAAAGAGAAAGCTGCTGCGTTAATGTTTAATGTGGATTGGGGAAATGAGATAATCCCAGAAATATTAGAAATATTGGACAATAAAGAAGTGAAAGCAACATTTTTTATCTCTGGCAAGTTTGCAAATAAGTTTCCGGATTTAACTAAAGAAATTGCGCAGGATGGTCATGAAATTGGCAATCATGGGTACTATCATCCCCATCCTAATAAAATTAGTTTAGAAAGAAATATGAAGGAAATTATTGATACTGAAAAACAATTTAGTAATCTTAACATAAGCATTTCTAAAATATTTGCTCCACCTTATGGGGAACATGAAAAGGTTGTACTTCAAGCAGCAGATAAACTTGGATATAAGACGATAATGTGGACTCTTGACACAATTGATTGGAAGGATCCTTTGCCGGGGACTATATTAAAACGAATACTATCTAAAGTGGATAATGGGTCAATGATATTGATGCATCCTAAAGAATGTACATTACAGGCATTACCCTCATTAATTGATTCTATGAAAAATGATGATTTTTCTTTTAGAACTGTTACAGAAATTATTAAATAAATTATCTGGATGAAGACATACTAAGTTTATAAATATATTTTATAGTAGATATGAGGGAAAGATGAAAAAGATATTTGTTGTTTTAAGTATGTTTGTTTTTATTTTATTCTACAATGTGCCTTTGTTAGCGGTGTGTAATATAAGTGCTACGTCAGGAATATTGTTAGATGCAGAGACAGGAAATATTTTATATAATAAGGATGCTTTTGTTTCGAGGTCACCTGCCAGTACAACCAAAATATTAACGTCAATATTAGCTATTGAATGTGGGAACTTGAATGATATTGTGACAGTGAGCAAAGAAGCTGCTTCTGTTGGTGAAGCGTCTTTAAATCTTAATGCTTTTGATCGTCTTACTTTAAATGAATTGCTGCATGGAGCTCTTATTAAATCAGGAAATGACGCATGTGTTGCTATTGCTGAGCACATTTCATTAAGTGAGGAAGAGTTCGTAGGATTAATGAATTTAAAAGCTAGGACATTAGGTGCTTTGAATACTACGTTTTGTAATACAAATGGTTTGCCATATACTGGGCATTCAACTACTGCTTATGATTTGGCACAAATAACCAGATATGCTCTAAAAAACTCTGTATTTAGGGAGATAGTTAAAACAAAATATTATACAATGAAATGGACAGAGCCTAAGAGATCAAGATATTTAAAAAATACTAATAAGCTTTTATGGTCTTTTCCACAGGCTACAGGGGTAAAAACCGGTACAACAATAAATGCAGGAAAATGTTTGGTAGCTTCGGCTATTAAAAATAATAAAGAGCTAATTGTAGTAATTCTTAATTCACATGATCGTTTTAGTGATGCAAAAAAATTATTAGAATATGGGTTTAAAGTAAAGGAGAATTAATTATATGCAAAAAGCTGATTTTGATAAAGTAAAATTAGATAATGGCATTAGGATTGTTTCTGAGAAGGTTCCGGGTGTAAGGTCAGTTTCAACAGGAATTTGGGTGGAAGCTGGTTCACGTAATGAGACAGAAAATATTGAGGGTATGTCACATTTTATTGAACATTTGATGTTTAAAGGAACACAGAAGCGCACAGCTACAGATATTGCTGAAACTCTTGACTCGGTTGGGGGTCAGTTGAATGCTTTTACAACAAAAGAATTTACCTGTTATTATACAAAAACATTAGATGAATATTTTGAATTGGGATTAGAAGTATTGAGTGATATGTTTTTTAATTCTACTTTTAAAGAAAAGTCGATTAGTAAAGAAAAGGGAGTAATTGATGAAGAAATAAAGATGTACGAAGATACTCCCGATGAGCTTATTCATGACCTCTTTGTTCAAACGGCTTGGCCGGATCATTCTTTGGGGAAACCAATATTAGGTACAATAGAATCATTGGAAGGTATTACAAGGGAAGATATAATAAATTATATTGAGGAAAAATATTTGTCCAAGCATATTGTTATTGCTGTAGCAGGAAATATCGAACATAAAGATGTACAAGAAAAGGTTGCACGATATTTTGAAGGTATGAAAAACAAATGTATTAAAGCAAGTAAGACACAGCCTCAGCAAATAAGATCTAATTCTACAAATTTAAGGCGTGAAACAGGACAGGTTCAGATATGTTTAGGTACGAGTGGATTATCGCAAAATGATGAAAGGTTACATTCTGTGTCTGTTTTGAATAATATTTTGGGGGGTGGATTATCTTCACGCTTAGTACAGTCGATTAGAGAAGAAAGAGGATTGGCTTATTCAGTATTCTCTTATCATGCGTCTTTTTCTGATACGGGTCTTTTTACTGTTTATGCGGGGACAAGTCCTACTAAGTATCATGAGGTGATACATTTAATTTTAAAAGAGATAAATGATATTAAAAAAAATGGAATAACAGAAAAAGAGCTTACACGAGCAAAGGAACAAATAAAAGGGAATATGTTTTTGGGGTTAGAAAGTGTTAGCAGTCGTATGACTAGGTTAGGTAGGAATGAGCTTTGCTTAAATCGTATCATCCCACCATCTGAAGTAATAGATAAGATATTTGCTGTAACTCTTGAGGATATTAAGAAATTAGCTTGTGAATTGTTTGATGATAAATATATTTTAAGCACAATAGGACCACTTGATGCGCCATTAGACATTAAATCGTTTACTGTCTAATTTTAAAAAGTTAAATCAGACAAGAATAACCTTCTTTTATTAGCATATCTATTAGGTAAAGGGGGGTTATTTATGGTGGGTGCTATTATTTTTTTTATGATGATTATGTTTGTTTTGATATCCATAAGAACGAAGAGAACTGTTAAAAGAATTAGAAATAGGATGCCGCTTGAAAATGCTGCAGATTCACCGCTTTCCTATTTACTTGGTGAGTTGGTTGCTGTATCGGGAGGTATATATTTATCCTTAGTGCTTTTGACATCGTTTTTGCACCTTTCTATACCAGGTGTTGTTAGGTTTTATGGATGGACACTTGATCCTTTAGCGGCAACTGCTATTATTATTGCATTATTACAACCGATTTTATTGGTAATCTACTATAGAATAAACCAAAAAATCTTGTGATATAATGTGGACAATGTAGAAAGGGGGATTAGAAATGAGTAATGTTAGATTGAGTGAGTTAATAGGTAAGGATATAGTTAATATTCAAAATGGAGGGCGATTAGGTACTGTGGCTGATTCAGACTTGGTTATTCAGGCGGAAACAGGCGAGATTCAATCTCTTATTCTTCCAAGCAAGAGTGGATTTTTGAGTTTTTTAGATCATAATAATTTTACAATACCATGGAGTTGTTTAAAGAAAATTGGCTCTGAAGTTATAATTGTTGATCTTGATGAAAGTCATATAAATTATAAGGGATTTAATTATTAAAAATTAATATAATATTAATTTTTAATAATTTGTATAAAGAATTTTTTAGTGTATACTAGTAAGTGTGGAATGTTAATTTTTTTACTTTATAAAAAAATATTTTAATTTTAGTTGACAAAAAAAATGTAACGTCATAAAATGAATGAAAACTAGATAGATTACCTCACTCGAATAAAATGGAGAACTATCTCACAAAGGGTATGGGTTGAGGCAACTTATTTTATCAGCTATGGGTTGACCCTTAGCTGGTTTTTGTCTATTTAATAATTGTTGCTAATTGTAAGGAGTAGGAAAGGGTGGTTAGTGTTGGCTATAAAAAGGGTTGCTGTCATAGGTGCCAGTGGAAAGATGGGTCGTGAAATAGTAAAAGGATTGAGTCAGTTTGATGATGTCCAGATTGTTGGAGCAATTGATGTCATAAATATGGGTAAAGATATTGGAGAACTAGCAGGTATTGGAACGTTAGGAGTTCAGGTTACAGATAAGCTAGAACAATGTCTGCAGGTTGAAAAACCACAAATTGTAGTTGATTTTACTCATAAAAATGCTGCAAAAGTGAATATACCTGTTATATTAAAGAATGGTATTAGCGTTGTAGCAGGGACAACAGGTTTAAGCAAGGAAAATATGAAGGAATATGATTTATTGGCTAGACAAAATAAAACGTCTATATTTCAAGCACCAAATTTTTCCTTGGGAGCCGTATTGATGATGAAATATGCTCGTGAGGCTGCTTCATATTTGTCACAAGTTGAAATAATAGAATATCATAATGATAAAAAAGTTGATAGTCCTTCGGGTACTTCTATTGCGACTGCCGAAGGTATTGGTAATGCACTGTCAAAAGTTGGCGTAGATAATCAATTTGTAGATGATTCAAAATGCAGGGGTGGAGAGTTTAATGGAACTAGAATTCATAGTGTTAGGTTGAAAAGTTTGATAGCTCACCAAGAGGTTCTTTTGGCAGGTGACGGTGAGTTACTTACGATTAGGCATGACTCTTTTTCCAGGTCATCTTTTATTCCCGGAATACTTTTAGCCATTAGAAAAGTAGAACTATGGGAAGGTCTTAAAATTGGGCTGGAAGGAATTTTAGATCTTTAAAATAATTATTATAAGGAGTTGATAATTTGCGAAACTTACCTAGATTAGTTACGGCTATGATAACCCCCTTTAAAGAGGATTATAGTGTTGATTATGAAGGAGTTCAAAAGCTTGCACTTCAACTTATTGAATGTGGTAGTGAGGGATTGGTTGTAAGTGGCACTACCGGAGAATCACCTACTTTGAGTATACAGGAAAAATTAGATTTATATAGAGCTGTTAAGGAAGCTGTTGGGGATAAGGGCTTTGTTATTGCGGGTACTGGTTCTAACTCTACGTTGGATAGTGTTAAGCTTACTGAAGAGGCATATAAATGTGGTGTTGATGGAGTTATGTTAGTAACTCCCTACTATAACAAGCCTAATCAAGAGGGGCTATATCAGCATTTTAATGCGATTGCTTCTTCTGTTGCTCTGCCAACAATTTTGTATAATGTACCTGGTAGGACAGGCGTTAATTTGATGCCGGATACAGTCAGAAGATTGTCTGAAGTACCAAACATTGTTGCTATAAAGGAAGCTAGTGGAAATTTGGAACAAGTTTCAATATTAAAAACTATTTTGCCTGATAATTTTTGTATTTATAGTGGCGATGATAGTTTAACGTTACCCATGTTAGCTGTAGGTGGTTACGGTATAATTAGTGTGGTAGCACATATTGCTGGAAAACAAATACATGAAATGCTTACTGCTTATTTGAATGGTGATGTACGAAAAGCTGAACAGCTTCATATAAAATTATTTCCTTTATTTAAAGCATTGTTTGTGACAGCAAATCCAATTCCTGTTAAAAAAGCATTAGCCATACAGGGACGTCCTTCAGGCAAACTGCGGCTGCCACTTGTAGAGGCTACAAATGCTGAAACTGAAATAATTTCTGAAGCAATGAGAAAAGTGGGAGTGTTAGAATAAATTAGTTGAACCATTTGAGAAGCTTACCACTGATTAAATAGTATAATAAAAGCAGGTATCAGCTAATGATATCTGCTTTTTTATAAATAGGGAAATTTATATTTTTATAGTAGTATATATTGATATAAACAAAAAGAGGCCTATATGTTTTGTGCTTTATTTTAAAATATAAACAATATGAACATAATAATAGTTGTACCTAGGACAAACGCATCAATTATTTAACATAACAATATAATTATTAGGATTATTTCTATCATTTAGTAGACAAATGCTATTTTTTATAATATAATAGTATTACATACTATGTAATACTATGGAGGAGAT
>JAQUGH010000199.1 GCA_028684195.1 Clostridia bacterium
CATACTTACCGCTCGTTAATTCTACATAATTTTCAGCTACTAAATATGAAATTAATTCCTTTATCGTATCCTTTGAATAATCCCTCATAATCCCATAGGTACTCAATTTATCAAAGCCATTTGCTCTAATTTTCCCAGTATTCGCCCCTTTTAACACATCCGCTACAACGCCACCTCCAAACCGCTCGTCCATTCGCTTAATACAAGACAATATCTTTTGTGCTTCTACTGTTATATCAGTACGTTCTATTTCATTATTACAACTACTGCAATTATTACATACACTTGGGAAATTCATTTCACCAAAATAATTTAATATATATTTTCTAAGGCAATTATCCGTATTGCAATAATCAACCATCTTATTTAACTTTTGATAATCACCAGTTTTATCATAACTATCACTACTTTTTTCAATCAAAAATTTATTGATAACTATATCCGCTGTACTAAAAAGAAGTATACATTCTGAAGCAACCCCATCACGCCCAGCACGTCCTGCCTCTTGATAATAGCTCTCCATATTTTTCGGCATATTATAGTGGATTACAAAGCGAATATTTGATTTATCAATCCCCATTCCAAAAGCATTGGTAGCCACCATTATTTGCTTCCTATCATAAAGAAAATCATCTTGATTTTCTGTTCTTTCTTTTTCTGGTAAACCTGCATGATATTTCGTTACACTAAAACCTTTTTTATCCAGTTTCTCACTAACCATTTCTACAGTTTTCCGAGTTGAGCAATATATTAGCCCCGGTTTATCCTCATTAATACTCATTTGTAAATAATCTACTAAAAATTTAGGTTTATTCTCTGGCTTTGTCACACCAAAATAAAGATTTTCCCTATCAAAGCTTGTTATTAATACAAAAGGTGTTGATAATTTCAATAGCCTAATAATATCCTCTTTAACCTGTGGCGTTGCTGTCGCTGTAAAAGCGGCTACCATTGGTCTTTGGGGCAACAAATCTACCATATCGGCAATCCTTACATAACTTGGTCTAAAATCATGTCCCCACTGTGAAACACAGTGTGCTTCATCAACTGCTATTAGAGAAACCTTGATTGTTTTTATTAATTGCAAAAAGCTTTCTGTTTCCATTCTTTCAGGAGCTACATATATCAATTTGTAAATACCAAGTCTAGCATTTGATAGAACTTTCCTAAATTCTCTCGTGCTAAGAGAGCTATTTATAAAAGCTGCTTTTATTCCCATTTCCCCAAGGGCATCTACTTGATCCTTCATTAAAGATATTAAAGGAGAAATAACAATTGTCACACCATCAGACATCAAAGCAGGAATCTGATAACAAATAGATTTTCCTGCACCTGTTGGCATAATACCCAATACATCTTGTCCCTTTAAAATATGTTCAATTAACTCTTCCTGACCCTTTTTAAATTTATCATAGCCAAAATATTGTTTTAATACTGAATATATCTGTTGTTCACTCATCACTCCACCACCTTATTACCTTGAATTATACAATCTTGTTAGTTTTATATCAATAACAGTAACGACTATTTACTTTTTGTTATAGCAGAATACAGCATTTTGTGATATAAATATTCAGTAGCTTATTTGTTTTCAGTGAAAAAAGGTGGTGCTTTTAATGGAAGTTAATCCTACAATAAGTACAAGTACAAATTTAAATTTAAATGCAAATAAAATATTAAAAGTTGTTAAACTCATTGCTCAAATCATTTTAGAAAATGGTGGTGAAACTTACCGTGTAGAAGATACGATAGAACGTGTCTGCAAAAAGTTTGGTTTTACCGAAGTAGATTCCGTAGCAATACCTACCGGAGTATTTATTGCCATTTCTAAAGACAATATAGATAATTATACCATAATCAAGCGAGTTAAAAAACGAACAATAGACCTCACTAAAGTAAATTCTGCAAATAATATTTCTCGACTTATCACAGAAAATAATATAACCCTCGACGAGGCTATTTTACAATTACAAGAAATGACTACACCTCACATTAAGAAAAAAGTATTTCCTACCCTAGCCTCAGCTTTGTCAGCAGGATTCTTTACTCTTTTATTTGGTGGAAATATTTTTGACTTTTTTGTAGCCATTTTATGTGGAGCTTTAGTACAACTTACTGCCTTCTTATTTAGTGACGAGGATATGTTTTGTTTCATAATTAGTCTAGTAGGTAGTATTATAATTGCAAGTATTGCCCTGATTTTTACTGAGCTTTTTTCTATGGGGAACCTTGATCTAATCATTACCGGAGCAATTATGCCTCTTTTGCCTGGTCTTGCTATGACAAATGCTATTCACGACACAATGCGAGGTGATTTAGTGTCAGGTGTAGCCCGAGGTACTGAGGCACTTATTGTAGCAATAGCATTAGCCGTGGGTGTAGGAATTGTCCTTAAAATTTGGATGTTAATGGGGGGAGGACTTGCTTTATTATGATAAGTGCTTTTTTCTTTACTTTTATGGCTTCTGTGTTTATTTCCTTTTTATTTAATGTACCAAAAAAATCCGTTTTAGTAACTGCAACAATAGCGGGAATAGGATATGTAGTTTTTATCTCCTTTAACAATAGCCCCAATACAGAATTGTTAGGCTATTTCATTGGTACTCTTGTTATGGCAATATTGAGTGAAATAGCTGCACGAGTTATGAAAATGACCACCACCATATTTATAACTACCGCTGTAATTCCTTTAGTTCCCGGCTTAGGCTTATATCAGACTATGCAATTCTTGGTGCAAAATAATTACAATGCTTTCATGGAAACAGGAATTCATACCATGCTAGCCGCCGGTACAATAGCTATGGCTATAGCAATAGACACGCTTTTCGTCAAGATATTTGTCCGTGTTTGGAACAAAGGACGGACACAAGGGGACGGTTCTTCTGTGTCCTAAACACGACACAGAAGAACCGTCCCCTTGTGTCCCTTATTTGCCTCTTTCTGGTTTCTGGTTTGTCTTGTTTAGATCTGTAGACTCGTTTCTTTTCTTCTTAGATAATTGCGAACGTAATTTATTAATTGTTGTTACAATGGTTGACTCGTTTTTGTTAATATTTCCATTTTGTTGTTCTTTTTGTTCATTGATATCAATTTGTATTGAATCAATATCAGGGGGTTCAATCCCTGTAATAATTCTAAAATTATCATCAATTTCATTTTGTGTTCCCTCGTTACATTTTTCTATAAAATATTGTAACATACCACCATTGTCGTTTATACGTGATTCTAAGCCGCAACGTAAACCAAGCGATTCTTTTTCGTTAATGAGGTATATTACTGCACTCAAGTAGGAGTTTATATTAGCATTTGCTTCTTTAAAAATGTTCTTA
>JAQUGH010000200.1 GCA_028684195.1 Clostridia bacterium
AGACCTTGTGATGCTAAAAAGATGAAAACAAATAACACTGGCTCAAAATCAGATTGTTACGGAAAAATAGAATGGACAAAACCCGAATATGCAATACGGGATTTCACTTATCCAGATAATGAGATAGAGTTTAGGCAAGTAATTAAAGACCGTTTACACCCCACCCAAAAACCCGTTGCTCTTATGGAATACCTGATTAAAACGTATACCAACGAAGGTGAAACAGTATTAGATTTTACGATGGGTTCAGGCAGTACAGGAGTTGCCTGTGTCAACACTAACCGCAACTTCATAGGTATAGAGTTAGATGAAGGATATTTTAAGGTAGCACAGGAGCGGGTTGAGGCTGCAAGAATAAAAGAATGCACCTAACGGGTGAAGGGAGTGGATTAATTTGGGTAAATTTGGAGAAGTAATAAATAAAGATGGAACGCCAATGCCCCTTACCACAGCCATAATGGAGCAATATGGACTAACTTATAAACAGGCTAAGTTTGTGGAGTATTATTATGGTGATGGCACGGCAGCAGCAATAAAGGCTGGCTATTCTAAAGGCTCTGCTGGTGTTGCTGCCTGTTTAACTCTCAAGATGGAAAAGGTAAAACAGGCATTATATGAAAGGGATTTAAGGGAAAAATCCAAAACAATAGCAGACAGGAAAGAACGCCAGGAATTTTGGACAAACATAATAAGGAATGAATGTGCACCTCTTCTTCACAGGTTAAGGGCTTCTGAGCTTCTTGGTAAGTCTGAAGGAGATTTCTTAGAGAAAAATGAAGAGGGCTTTCCAAATGGAACTCCTCACCGACCCATCAATATTATTTTCAAGACTAAGGATGCAGACATATTAATCAGTAGCCAAAAGAAACAAAACTTTATTGACGCAGAGTCAGAAGATTGTGACGAAAATGAAGATTAATAGCAAAAACCACAGGAAAGCCCTAGTAAGGACAAGACACAAAGAGAGTGAGGGGAAAAGAGACCCAGAAGAAGCTGAAGTAAATTCAATTGTATTTGATGAACCCTTCCAAGATTTATTTGTCCCTGCCAGATACAAAGTTTATTATGGAGGTAGAGGTGGAGCCAAGTCCTGGGCTATGGCAAGAGCCTTAATATTACAGGGCTCCACAAAAAAGATGACGATCCTTTGTTCTCGTGAAATACAAACCTCAATATCTGATTCTGTCTTTAGGCTCTTGGCTGCACAGATTGAAGCTCTTGGATTATCTGATTTCTACAGTGTAACTAAAACTTCCATAAAAGGTCTTAACGGCACAGAATTCATCTTCAAAGGGCTTAAGTACAACATAGCAGAAATAAAATCCACAGAAGGAATAAATGTGTGTTGGATAGAAGAGGCACAGAGTGTGTCTGATGAATCATGGGACACTCTTATTCCTACTATCCGTGAAAAAGATTCAGAAATATGGATAAGCTTTAACCCTGGAGAAGAAACTGACCCGACCTATATGAGATTTGTTTTGGATCCTCCTCCAGAAGCTTTGGTTCACAAGGTAAGCTGGAGGGACAACAGTTTCTTTCCTGATGTTCTTAAGGCAGAACTTGAATATCTTAAAAAGGTTGATTATGATAAGTATATGCACGTATGGGAAGGAGAGCCTAAGACCTTATCTGATGCTGTCATTTTCAAAGGTAAATATAGGGTGGATGTATTTGCCCCTCCAAGCGAAGATACTGTGCTATACTATGGTGCTGACTGGGGGTTCAGCCAAGACCCGACAGTTCTTGTCCGCTGTTGGATAAAAAATAAAGTTCTGTATATTGACCAAGAGGTTCACGGAATTGGAATAGAATTGGATGATATTCCAGCAAAGTTTAAGTCTATGCCTGGTCTGGATAAAAGATGGATGATCTATGCTGACTCATCAAGACCTGAAACCATATCTCACGTTAGGAGCAAGGGTAACTTTAGAATGGAAGCAGCAAACAAATGGACAGGCTCTGTTGAAGATGGAATTGCTTACCTCCGAAGCTTTGAAGAGATAGTCATCCATGAACGGTGCAAGAACATAATTGATGAAGCGAAGTTTTACAAGTATAAAGTAGACCCCAAAACAGGAGATGTCACCCCAATAATAATTGATAAGAATAACCATTGCTGGGATGCTATAAGATATGCCCTTCACAAGCTGATAAAGAACAAGAAAAAGAAAGTCAGAGTTTATTCATTTAATGGAGAGGAGATGTAATACATGGTAGACAACAAAGGTGATGATGTTTCGTTTGTAACAGCGAAACAAAGGAAGATGCTTGAACCAGTATCCATGCTAAGAGGGGTGATGGGGGGCACAAAATCAATGAGGGATAATTGCCAGGAGATGCTGCCAATGTACCCTGCAGAAAGACCTAGTGATTATCAAGGAAGGGTGAAACGATCTGTTTTCACCAATTATTTTTCTATGACAGTGAAACACCTTGTTGGAAAAGCTTTCAGCAAGCCTTTAGTTCTCAATCCTGATGTTCCAAATGAGATAAAAGCCTGGGCAGAGGATATAGATTTACAGGGAACTCACCTTAATGATTTTGCAGCCAATGTTTTTACAGAAGCTCTGTCTGTTGGCTTTACTTCCATTTTTGTTGATTACCCAAAAATCCTTAATGTATCAACTTTAGCAGAAGAGAGAGCTTTGAATGCAAGACCGTATATGACTATGATTCCTTTGGAAAATCTTTTGGGCGTGAGGACTATGGGCAATGCAGCAAAGCTTACCCAAGCAAGGATTTTGGAAATTACTATGGAGCCAAATGGTCGGTTTGGCGAAAAAGAGTGTAGGCGAATTAGGGTGTTATATCCAGGCAGTTATGAGTTGTATGAGTTTTCTTCAGGCAGGGACAACGACACACCTCAATACAGCCTAGTTGAATCAGGCTCTGTTTCTCCAATGAAGCGAGTTCCTCTTGTCCCTATTTATGGAGTTAAAGTTGCAGCATGGCTAGGTGAAGCCCCTCTGGTTGACTTAGCTTACAAGAACATTCAGCATTTTCAGGTGGATAGTGATATTGGCAACGCTCTCAGGGTTGCCTCCTTCCCGATTCTTGCTGCATCTGGTTATGATCAAGATGATGATGCGGTAATAAAACTTGCTCCCAATGTTGTTCTTACCACAAAAGAAGATAGTGGCAAGTTTTACTATGTTGAACACACAGGCACAGCCATAGGGGTTGGCAGACAGAGGCTGGAGGACTTGAAAGCAGACATGGCTACAATGGGGTTACAGCTCATGATGTCTAATCATAGTGGCGGAGAAGCTCCGACAGCATCAG
>JAQUGH010000201.1 GCA_028684195.1 Clostridia bacterium
AGTACCTTCATTTTTAAAAATCATTTTATCCCTCATCTCCCTGTATCTCCCCTCAATGTACTTCTAACTAGCGTTAATAAGCTCGGCATAATGTCCTTCAATTTTTATCAGCTCATCATGAGTACCACGCTCTATAATTCTTCCCTTATCCAAAACGACAATTTCATCACAGTCCCGAATTGTACTTAATCTATGAGCGACTATTATACAGGTACAACCACGACATCGGATGCTTTCATCTATATACTTTTCCGTCAAAGGATCCAAGGCACTGGTCGCCTCATCTAGAATCAAAATGGTTGGATTTGATACAAAAGCCCTGGCAATTTCCAGTCTCTGCCTTTGTCCGCCGCTAAAGTTACTGCCGCCTTCATCAAGGCGGTGATCATAGCCACCTGACTTGGCAGTAATATCATCATGTATACAAGCATCCTTAGCTGCACGGATTATTTCAAATTCAGAAACAGTATTATTCCATAAAGTCAGATTATTTCTGATCGTACCGCTAAACATGTTTATATCCTGATCAACAACTGATAATGAATTTGTAATAACGCTTTTAGGCAATCTTTCTCGTGCCATACCATCAAATAATATTTCTCCTGACCAGGGTTTATAAACTCCGGAAATTAGCTTGGCAATGGTAGACTTACCGCTACCCGAGCCACCAATTAGGGCGACCCTTGAACCTGATTTTAAACTCAAACTGAAATTATTTATTAACGGAGGCTCCAGAATGCTGTAGCCAAAGCTTAAATCACGAATATCTATATATCCTGCGAGCTTTTCTTGTTGTTTAAGCTGCTCTACTTCTCCGGAATCGTTCGTCTTACCACTGGCGATTTCCTCAGCAGGATACTTTAAGACATCATCTAAACGATTCATATCACCTTCAAGCTCCTGTAATTTACTGCCCAAGCTTACCATGTTATTAACAGGTGTCATGAAGCTAGTCATTAAACTCTGAAAGGCTACCAGCATACCTATTGTCATCTGCCCATACAAAATAAAGAATCCACCAGCTACCAAGACAACGGCATTCGTTAAGGAAGTCATAAATGCCGGAATTGCAGATAAATACTGGGTTGATACCCCCATTATTTGTTCATTATTCAAAGCTTTAGCCTGATATCCTGACCACTTAGCAAAAAAATCTCCTTCAGAGCCTGTGGCTTTGAGTGTTTCAATAACCTGAAGCCCTGACATGGCATTTGCCTGAAGTTTTCCTCTATCCTGTAAAAGCTTACGATTTTGATCAATTCTTTTTGAGGAAACATACTTTAAATACAATACATTAATTATAGCTGTAACCACACCTACCAGAGCTAAAACTATATTATAGCGAGTCATTAAGATGAAATAAAATACAATCATGACAAAATCAATTGCTGTAGTAGCAAGCTGACCAGATAAAAGGGATGCTACATTATTATTACTTTGCATACGAGAGCTGATATCTCCACTTTGACGCTGTGTAAAAAACTCTGCCGGAAGTCTTAATAAGTGCCACAAAAATTGACCGGAAGTACTCAAGGAAATCTTTGTGTCCAGCTTTAAAAGATAGTACTGCTGTATCCACGTCATAATTCCCCGCAGTAAGGCCGTTATTCCCATCCCTATTAATAAAGGTCTCAGCCAATAATCTCTATTAGCAAGTAGAATATCATCAATAAATATTTTTGTAAAAACCGGTATAACTAGCCCTGGTATAACCATGGCAGCTCCAAGCAGAATTATGTAAGTCAGGGCAACCTCAGAACCCTTGAGACGTTTGCGTAAAGCTGCATAAATATTGGGTTTGCCTGCACTTCGTTGAAAATCCTGTCCCTTTTGAAAGGTAAGAACTACTCCCGTAAAGGACTGGTCAAACTCTTCCTCAGTTACGATTCTCGGTCCACTAGCTGGGTCATTAAGATAGACCTTATTATTCTTGAAGCCTTCCAATACTAAAAAGTGATTAAAATTCCAATGCACAATCACCGGTCCCTGTATCTGTTTCAAGTCATTCGGTTCTTTTTTAAAGCCCCTGGCTTCTAAACCATATCTTTCGGCAGCTTTAATAATGTTACTGGCTTTACTGCCGTCCCTAGAAACACCACAAGCAATGCGCAGCTCTTCAAGAGGAAGATATTTCCCATAATACCCCAAGACCATTGCCAAAGAGGCTGCACCACATTCTACTGCTTCCATCTGCAAAACCGTGGGAACTTTAAACCTATTTACATTTCCTTTATTCAATATTAATCACCCTTTCCAAAAAAACAGGAAGGTTAATATCCCATAATAAACTTTTTCACTTTGGGAATAACCAGTCTTATGGGTCGTTGGCTCCTTACCGTAATAGTTCCGTCACAGAGAGTACCACTATCTATTGTTATCGGAGGTCCGTTGGGAGATGACCATTTGTAGCCGCTTATTGTACTGCTGTCAGTTATTAATTCAACACGAACCTCAATAGGCGCACTGCTTTTGGAAAGCTTGGCAACCAAATCCTGACTTCCAAGAGTAGTCATCATCCCCTGTGAAGTTGCCGGAAATTCAGAAACTGAAATTACCCTGCCAATCATAAAACCATATTCTTCCTTTTTGACGATTGTAGGCGATATTTGTGCTTCCAAACCAAGTGATATTTGTTTTCCTTCTTCAGCCGGTACATATAACACTACCTCTAAATCTCTGATAGTTTTCCCTTCTCGTTCTACACCAATGAGCTTCATGCCAGGCTCAATTAGTTCACCTCTGCGTTTTTTTACTTCTAAGACTCTGCCATCTTCAGCCGCCACAATATTTGTACCAAACTCCAAATCTTTTTTTAGTTTTTGTACTTGTTCTGTCAGCTCTATCGCATTTACTTTTTTTGCTTCAGACAATTGTTCCTCCAAAAGCTCCGCTGTTAACTGAGCTTGGTTCAATTTAGCACTAAGTATGCCGGTTTCAAGAGCTTTCACCTGTAACTTTGCTTGCTCTAAACCGGTAGCCGCCGCCTCGTATTCAACTTGAGAAATTGCACTATGCTTCAATAATACCGCAAATCTCTCTAGCTCTTGCTCCTTTGTATCAACACTCAGCTTAGCTTGTTCGAGCTGTATTTTTACATCATTGTACTCCGCTCTGCTAATCTCAACTGCTGATCCAGCCTCTCTTACACTTCTCGCCAATTCATACAACTGCGTTAAGGCAGGAGAAGGCTCTGAAGATTCAGCTACGGTATCAATTTCAAAATTACTAATCTCTTGTAATTGCTCCTCTAAATCAACTATCTGTTCCACAA
>JAQUGH010000053.1 GCA_028684195.1 Clostridia bacterium
TTTTAACTGTTCCGCCAAATACCTACAAGCCTCCGCTTCTCCTCTCGTACCGGTTCGTCTTCCTTCAAAAGATTGATCCGATAAAATATTTATATGTTTCTTTAAAGCATCTACCTCTATATTTGTACTTTCTTCTTGCTCTTTAGTTGATTCCCCTGTACTTTTCATTTCTAACAGCAACGGCTTTAATAAGTATTTCAAAGAAGCCCCTGCTGCGACTGAAGAAACCGTAAATATCAGAAATTCTCTTCGTGTGAATTTTTTAATAGTGCCACCCCCTCCCTGGGACTTGTATATAAAGTGAAACTTCTTTCAGTGGTTTTTTGTTTCTCACTGAAAGTTAGTTGAACCATTCCATTTTTTATTAAGCGTTGTGCTACCATCATCATATAATTATAACATTGAGAATAAAAAATAACCATATTCCCGTTAGAAACTGTGTTTGTTCTGTGATAATGTAACTCTAAAATATTTCTAAGAAAATATCCCCTTGGGTATAATAAAAATATGCTATTAGTAATACATGAAGCAAAAAATAAACAAGTTTTTCCAATTCATTAGAATTACTAAATTCGGATTAAAAAAAGTGTTAAATTTTATAACTTTTTAAGTTCGAGTTCAAAAAGTTTGACTGTAAATTTTTTTTATGCTATATTGATTTTGGAGGTGATGATTATGAAAAATAGACCCAGTTATATGAAAATACTGATGGAATTTAAGGATAAAAATATTATCAAAATTGTGACTGGCATCCGTCGATGTGGCAAATCCACGCTACTCCAACTATTTTTACAAAAATTAATAGCAGACAATGTACCAAAAGAGAATATTATATACATGAATTTTGAGTCTTTGCACTATAAAGAAATTAAGAATTACTTATCGCTTTATCAAACAATTAGTGAAAAAGTTGCACCCGTCGGAAAAACATATATAATCCTAGACGAAATCCAAATGGTTAAACATTGGGCAAAGGCCATTAATTCCTTTCAAGTAGATTTTGACACAGACATCTACATAACTGGTTCTAATGCCTATCTTTTGTCCTCGGAATTATCTACCATGCTTTCCGGTCGCTATGTCGAAATTAAAATGTTCCCCCTTTCTTTTCGCGAATTTTTGACTTTTCACAGTTTTGAATCCACCGTCACAATGGACGAAAGGTTTCAAAAATACCTAAAGTTCGGTGGAATGCCTGCTATCTCAGAATACAATTTCAATCAACAGCGTATAAATGATATGTTAGAAGGAATCTACTCGACAGTCATACTAAAAGATGTTCTTGAACGTAACAAAATTGGTGATCAGATGTTGCTACAAAAAATCGTTACGTTTCTTGCTGATAATATAGGCAACATTGTTTCTCCCAACAGCATTGGTAATTTTCTTACCCACGAAGGGGATATCTATGAGGGCAAAGGACGTAAAAACCCAGCAAGCAAAACGGTTGAATCCTATATCAATATGTTGGAAAAATCCTTTATCTTCTATGGCATCAAACGATATGACATCAAAGGAAAACAGCACTTGAAAACCTTGGGCAAATACTACATTGTCGATATGGGTCTACGCAATATGTTACTCGGCTATCGTGACGTTGACAGGGGACATATCCTTGAAAATATTGTCTACTTTGAACTACTTCGGCGTGATTACCGTGTCTTCATTGGTAAGGTAGGAGAAAAGGAAGTTGATTTTATTGCTGAAAGACCTGACGACAAAATCTATGTCCAAGTAACAGAAACCATGCTTGGTGAAGAAACACGTCAGAGAGAACTGGCTCCATTGAGGGAAATATCCGACCACTATGAAAAAATCGTATTATCCATGGACAAAAGTTTTATCGGTTCTTATGACGGAATCAAGTCTAAGAATATTGTCGATTTTTTGCTTGATGTTCAATGAAGGTTATATGTTAGCAATATATTATATTTCTAAAAAAAATCAGTTGTTTATATACGAAAATTTAAACAGTGATAAATGTTTAGATAGTACACATGTGAATGTCAAGGATAAAGAAATATTTGATAAGATAAATATAAAGATGACTTTACCCAAAAGTAAGTTGCATGATTTACACAACAACTCTCTGACAAAAAGAGTAGCCCAAAGTCCCTTAGATATAAGGGTTTGAGGCTGTTTTTACGCTTGTTTAACTGCAAAAGTCAGGTTATACGAAGATCTTCAAAATTGCATATCCATTCCGGGAAATATTTCTAACTTTTGTGCAATTAACTTTACATAAAAGTATTTATAAAGCTTTATACCATACATTCATGCTTTCAATGGAACCAGATATATTTGTATTATTTATAAGGGTTCCACAATACTGATACCTATGTTTTGCAAAAGAAATGTTCATTCCATATGACGTACTTCGGGCAATCGTATATGCTGTAATGATCTCTTCTTTGATCATTTCACGTTCCATTTCCGATAACAAAAACGAAGCAAGACCTTTTGATCGATATTCCAAAAGCGTTGCAAAATCTGTCATTTCAACGTTTCTGCTCTTTTTGTCCATTTCACAGGATGAAACAGCGACAAGTTTCCCTTGATCTCTGATGCCAAAGTAAACAATGTTTTCCTGCATAGTCTGCCTGATATATTCCGGATCGAAAATCGAAAAAGGATATGTTTCAAAAACCGTTTGGTAAATTGATGCCATCTCTTCTGCATCATTGGGCATTAACACAACATGGCTGAAATTACTTGTCAATTTAAGTGGCTGATTTATTGGCTGTGTTTTTTGAGCACATCCTATGATTTGCTCTGATTCTAACTTGCTTTTTTGAATTGTTCTTAACTTGTCAAAATAGTAAGACATAAAACAAGCATCTTCCTCGCCTGCAAAGAAATTCGGAATAATAGCCTCGGTCACATATCCATCATCGGTAAAAGCGCTTTTAGCCCATTTAGGAACCTTGGCAAAGACTTTAGTATAACCATTTTTTTTTGCCAAATTCTTGGTTTGATCTATGATAGTTGGAAAATCAGTTTTTGAAAGTTTCATTAGATAAACTCTGTTATTAAATTTTCCATGCTGCAGAATGGATTCACCTAATTTAATAATTTTATCTGTCATGTTATAATTCCCCTTTATCATCGATATCCGATTTGTACTCCTTCCGTCTGTTTAATCGAATGTTATTTTCAGGAACGAGTGAAATATCTTTATCATAATCTGACAAAAGCCTGCTTATACCTATGAATTTATTCTCCTGTCTTTCCTTAAAATCGAACTGTAGATCACATGTATCACAGTCCTGATCACAAGAAACCGCCTTATAAGAGTTTGGCTCTCGATACGTCGTAATAATTCCCTCATAATTTCGAAGTACTACTTTGTTATCAGACCATGAAATAAGATAATTTGGCATCACCGGAATCTTTCCACCCCCTCCGGGTGCATCTATCACATATGTTGGAACGGCAAAGCCGCTAGTATGTCCCTGAAGACTCTCTATGATTTCAATTCCCTTTCCAACTGATGTTCTAAAATGAGTCAGCCCTTCCGAAAGGTCACATTGATATAAATAGTAGGGTCTTACTCTATTTTTCACTAGCAACTGTACCAGCTTTTTCATAATAATCGGGCAATCGTTGATACCAGCAAGCAAAACTGATTGATTTCCAAGAGGAATACCAGCATCAGCCAATTTACGTAGTGCTTTTTTAGAAGATCTAGTTATCTCATATGGATGGTTAAAATGAGTGTTGAGCCATACGGGATGGTGCTTTTTTAGCATATTTACGAGATCATCCGTAATCCGGTAGGGTAAAACAACTGGCATACGACTCCCAATCCGTATAACTTCAACGTGTTCTATTTTCCTTAGTTCTGTTAAAATCCAATCCAAATACTCATCGGGAAGCATCAGCGGATCTCCCCCGGATAGTAAAACATCTCTTACACGAGGCGTGTTTTTTATATATCCAATTGCTTTTGAAATTGATTCTTTATCTGGTATATAATCAACATCCCCTACTTTTCTTTTTCTAGTACAATGCCTACAATACATCGAACAAACATTGCTTACCTGTAGAAGAACTCTGTCAGGATATCTGTGCATCAGATATTTAACAGGGCTGTCCTTGTCTTCCGCAAGAGGATCTGTCATTTCATATTTTTTTATACTTAACTCACTAGGATTCGGAAAACATTGTTTATAAATAGGATCGTTTTTATAGCTCTCCGTATCAATTAGGGATAAATAATAAGGGGTAATTGAAAGAGGAAATTTCTCCAAAGTTTTATCAAGTTTTGCTCTTTCTTCTGATTCGAACTTTATGTTTAGAACCTTTTCAAAAGTTTCAATATCTGTAATCCTGTGCTGCAGTTGCCATTTCCAATCGGTCCATTGCTCATTCTGTACTCTCATTTTTTACTTTTCGCTTCCTTACATAATTTATTTTGATCAGAACAAATAGATTATTCTATCAGTAGTAGAAAACATTAAAAAAATCAAGTTATTTTAATTCAAATTTTTATGTAACATAAATAAACAACCGACGTCATGTTATCATTTTGCTAGTTAATTGTCAAATTCCCACTTATAGAAGTGGAAGTCTTGAAATTGGATAATTCTAAAACACAATTCTTACTCTTGTGTATTATTTTTTAATATTTTTTAACTGTTCCAATGTCAATATAGCATCTCTCTTTGCATGAATATAACAAAAAAAAGTCGACTACGAGAACAACCGACTCTTTTGACATTTTTTATGGTGCGGGAGAAGGGACTTGAACCCCCACGGTTTCCCACTGGAACCTAAATCCAGCGCGTCTGCCAGTTCCGCCACTCCCGCATGAATATTCTTATTTAAAAAATTATAAAATGGTGGGCCATCAGGGGTTCGAACCCTGGACAACCTGATTAAGAGTCAGATGCTCTGCCAGCTGAGCTAATGGCCCGAAAATGGTGAACCATCCGCGACTCGAACGCGGGACACCCTGATTAAAAGTCAGATGCTCTACCAACTGAGCTAATGGTTCGTATTCTGGCTAGGGCGGCAGGATTCGAACCTACGAATAACGGAGTCAGAGTCCGTTGCCTTACCACTTGGCGACGCCCCAACAATAACCTTGTATTAATTGTGGGGTGGATGATGGGAATCGAACCCACGAATGCCGGAACCACAATCCGGTGCGTTAACCACTTCGCCACAACCACCATGTGTTACAAAATTATGGTGTGCCCACAGGGGCTCGAACCCCGGACCCACGGCTTAGAAGGCCGTTGCTCTATCCAACTGAGCTATGAGCACATATTTTAATAAGATAACAGCAAGCATTATTTTAACAAAGATCTTATGAAATGTCAACATCTAAAAAACAACAAGAAAAATTTTTATGATTGTATTCCAACAATATACCAGCATAATTCTGCTCTTCTCTATTCCAAGTGATACTTCCCGGATTCAAGAACCATACATCATTTACTTTCTCCATAAAGGTTCTGTGAGTATGTCCATAGATACAATAATCCACATGCAATTCCATCGCTCGCTCCTCTAATGCTTTTAAACCATATTTCACTCCATATAAATGTCCATGCGTTAAAAAGAATTTTTTATCCTTTAACGTAAAAACTATTTCAGTGGACATCTCTCCATTATCACAATTCCCTTTTACAGTATAAACGGGAATACCAGTCTTTTGTTCAAGGTAATATCCATCCTGCCAATGATCTCCTGTATGCAAAAATAATTTCACATCACTAAAAGCTGCAATTATTTCATTCAAAGATTTTTTAGAACCATGAGTATCGCCTATAATACCAACCTTCACTTTCGCACACCTTTACTTTCAATATTAATTATAACTTTCTGCATCTATATTTTGCTCTATAGAAATCCACGTAATATAGATATCGCTTCTTTAAGCGCTTTCCCTCTATGACTTATTTTGTTTTTTTCCTCTAAATCTATTTCCGCCATGGTTTTTTTTATCTCTGCTATATAAAAAAGTGGATCATATCCAAATCCTCCTGTACCTCTAAGTTGCTTCAAAATATGACCTTCACAAAATCCTTTAGTATAATAGCTTTTTCCCTCCGGAGTCATAATTGCTATTACGCTAACAAATCTTGCCGTTCTTTTCTCAAAGGGTACGCCGTCCATCAATTTAAGGAGCTTAAAATTATTCTTATCATCATCACTATGCTCACCAGCAAAACGAGCAGAATATACGCCTGGTTGCCCCCTCAGTGCATCAACTTCTAGCCCTGAATCATCAGCTAAGGTAAGGCAATTAGTAACTTCTGAAACTACTCTTGCTTTTGAGAGAGCATTCTCTAAAAAAGTTGTCCCTGTTTCCTCAATCTCGGGTATATTTGAAAAATCTTCTAAGGAGAGTACTTCTATATTAACATCCTTCAACATTTTCCCTATTTCTTTTATCTTTCCTTTATTACGAGTGGCCACTACCAATTTAAAACTCATAACTCAAACCCAATACATTTTTTTGTAATTCTATTAATTCATGTACTCCCTGCGCCCCTAAATCTAAAAAAGCATTCAACTCATCCCTAGAAAAGGGATACCCTTCAGCAGTGCCCTGTATTTCTACAAAATTACCTTTACCTGTCATGACAACATTCATATCAACAATAGCCTGTGAATCTTCCTCATAGGCTAGATCAAGTAAGATACTATTACTTACTTTTCCCACACTCACTGCCGCCAACCAATCACAGATAGGAGTTTCCTTCAATGCCCCTCGTTTCAACATCTTGTCTACAGCTAAGGCAAGTGCTACAAAAGATCCCGTTATAGCAGCCGTCCTCGTGCCTCCATCAGCCTGAATAACATCGCAATCCAAGGTTATAGTTTTCTCTCCTAATTTTTTCAGATCTACAATAGCTCGTAAAGAACGCCCAATAAGTCGCTGAATCTCATTAGTACGACCATTAATTTTACCTCTCATAGCTTCTCTCTGATTTCTTGTTTGAGTAGATCTAGGTAGCATAGAATATTCCGCAGTCACCCATCCCTTATTCTGACCCTTCAAAAAAGGTGGAACCTTATCTTCCACAGTTGCATTGCAAATAACCTTTGTTTCTCCCATTTCCACGAGAACTGAACCTTCCGGATATTTTATGTAATGTGGTGTTATTTTCACCTTCCTCAATTCATTTTTTTCCCTTTCCCCAACTCTTTTCATTTTCCTAATCTCCCTTCTTTTCCCCATCTGACTTCCCTTACAATACCCAAATCTTTTCCCAGAAATACTCTACACCTCTTCTTGAAGCTCTCTATATCACTGCTAGTAATGAAATTATACACATTATTTTTATTTGTTGCTTGAAAATTAAGCTCCTTCAACTTTTCATGAGCATATTCCACCGTTGCTTGAGCAGGATCTATGATTTTCACTTCAGATCCCACAACCTCTTGAATAATTGATTTCAAAAAAGGATAGTGGGTACATCCCAAAATAAGTGTATCTATCTCTTTTCCCCTAAAAACTCCTAACTCATTATATACTGCTTTTTCTACTTCAAGTCCTTCTGTCAATCCTTTTTCAACTAAGGGGACAAATGATGGACATGACTTTGCAAATATTTGTACTTCCGGTTTCTTAATCTTTAATACCCTTTGATAAGCTCCATTATTAATAGTAGCTTGTGTAGCAATAACTCCTACTTTCATATTTTTAGTATTTTTCAAAGCCTGTTCAATCCCCGGCTCAATAACACCAATCACCGGAACGCTAAAAAAACACTTTAACTCTTCATAAGCTAAAGATGTACTAGTATTACATGCAATTATAATCATTTTGCAACCCTGTTCAATTAAATAGTTACTTATACTCTTGGCAAACATTTTTAATTCTCGAGGGTGACGTGATCCATAAGGTACATGGGCAGTATCTGCAAAATATAATACAGACTCATATTCTAATTGTTTTAATACTTCTCGAACAACAGTAAGTCCACCCACACCAGAATCAAAAATTCCTATAGGTGCATTGACATTAATAATCATTTCTTCGCTCCTGTTTCACTTTGTTAAGAAACATTTCCCCTTTCGGGCAAATACTCCTCCTTTAGTACATCTTGCATCAAATATTGTCCAAAAAGCATCGTCATCCCATTCATCAATTTCTTTCTGCAAAATTCTAACCCGTTTCCTCTTTAAAATAATTTGCAATATATAGCGTTTTCCTTCCCGACCAGAGCCCTCAATAACTGTTACGCCATATCCTTCTCCACGTAGTTTTTCTGTAAGTTTTAAAGGTGACTTCATGGTTATTACCTGTACTGTTAAAATCCCTACTGCTACTTTTTCTTCAATATAACTTCCTACATAATTTCCTGTGGCAAAACCTGCGGCATAAAATAGTAAATTAAAAGGATTATCTAGATTGGTAAAAATTTTATTTAACACAACAATATATATAATTGCTTCAAAAAAGCCAATAATTGCCGCATAAGCTCTCTGTCCTCTAACTACCATCAAAGTACGCATTGTGGTCATAGAAACATCACAAATTCTTGCAAAAAATATAAACAAGTATCCACAAATTACACTTAGCATTTTTCACCTCCAAATATAATATGCTTTATTTACTCTCATATTATTATATCATTGTTAATTGTTATGACCAATAACTAAATATATCACATTGTATTTATTCCTACTAAAAAAACTCTCGCTTTTGGCGAGAGTTTTTTTCATCATTCAAAATAAGCCACTATTCCATTGAATATACCTATCGCTAATTTCTGTCTATACCAATCCTGAGCTAGCAAAGCCTCCTCTGTCCTATCTGAAAGATAAGCTGTTTCTACCAAGATAGAAGGCATTCTAGTTTCCCTCAGCACAGCAAAATTCTTCTCAATTATACCTCCATCTTTCCTGCCACCTGTAGCAACCATCTCTCTTTGCACTAAAGTAGCAAGTTTTTGCCGTTCGTACCTTTGAGAACTCAAAGTCGCATTTCCCGCTGGAGCTAAATAATACGTGCTATGTCCTGAAATTCCTGGTGTATCATTTGCATTAGCATGAATGCTCACAAAAATATCAGCATTAATATTATTAGCAACCTCCGCTCTCTGCGCTAAAGATAATCCTGTTCTACCGGAATGCGTAAGAACTACCTTTGCTCCCGCTTCTTCTAACATGTTTCTTAACTTTAAGACTATCCCTAAATTAACGTCCTTTTCTTGAAGCTTCAGCCATCTACCAACAGTACCCGGGTCAAGCCACCCGCCAGGTTGAATACTAGCATGTCCGGGATCAAGAACAATCACTTTTCCCGTAAGTTTTTTCCCTTTAGCTGTACTTAATTGAATTGTTGTCTCTTTTGAGCTTGCATTATATTTTGTACTAGACGCAAAAAAGAAGTTAAATGCTATTTCTACAATTGACTTATTTCCCTGCGGATAGACCTTCACTTCAGAAATACCTACACGTTCAACCTTACCTTTATAATTTCTAGTGCTAAACCCTTGAAGCTCTAGCGTTAGAGTTTTTCCGTTGCTTCCTTGTTTTACCATATACTGATTTTTGGTCCAACCCTCCAATACCAATTTCGGTCTTCCTCCAAAATCAATAACCTTGAGATTTTTTCCTTCTGCAATAGGTACAATCAATACATCCTTTTCCTGTGTTCCACCACGAGAAGGAATCGTTCCATTCAAAGGTTCAACAAGCCAATTAGCAATCCAACCAAATTTTCCATTCAAAAGACGCACTTGATACCAATCACCTTGATTACTAAGAACTGTGAGTGCATCATTTTTTATTACTTGATCAACTACAGGTGCAGCATCACTTCCCCATTGCCTTATATTAACAATATCTTCCGTTACAACTACTGCCTGAGGAATTTGCGCATCCGGTATTTCCAGCTGTTCCACAGATTCTGTCGGAATACTTGGATCTGGAACAATTCCCTGTGCAACGAACCTAACATAATCCCCAGAAACCCAACCTTCAATATCATCGTTAACCTTAATTTTATACCATCCATCTTTAAAATCCAACACGGTATGCTTTTCATTTCTACCTATTTTGGTAATTTCAGGATAACTTGTACTAGAACCTTTTCTTACCTTAAGCACATCCGTATTAATAATAACATATCCTGAAAGACTGGTTGAAGTAGAAGTAATCCCCTTGGTTAACCATCCCGCTATCCATGCTTCTTCAATATTTGGAAGTTCAACCTTGTACCAACCACTTTTTTCAGCCAAAACTAACAGTTCCTGACCTGCTTTTACATCTCCGATTTTCTCATAACTAGTATTCGGACCTCTGCGAATATTAGCTCTAGCCCCTACTACCGTTACCTTTTTTAAAATAACTTTAACTAGGTCACTATGAATCCATCCTTCTACCCCCGTATGTAAATGTACCTTAACCCAATCTTGTTCTTTCTCCAGTACAAGCAAAGTTTGACCTTTTTTCACCTGTGCAGCAACCGAAGAGGATATTCCAGGTTCTTTACGTACATTCACTACACCGCCCGTCACTATCCCCTCGTCCTCCGCCAAAACCGGAATCGCAAAAAGCATGATACCCATGATAAGACTAAAGAAACATAATTTTGACAGGAACCAGGGTCTTTTTGTTTTCACCATATCACCTCCCAAAAAACAATATATTTAGTGTAACTTTTACTATTTTCTACTTTGTTATCAAATATCCTTTAAAATGCATATGGTAAATTGTGTAATATGCTTATTTTCGGATAAAGTGTGACTCCTTTTCAGTGGGGGTTTTCCTGTCACAGTATAGTTGGTTAGAAACTGTAACGTCTTGTTCGATTTTATCAAATATCGAATCTCGAACCTCGAAGATAGTTAAACCATTCCACGCCCTACAAGTAAAAAAAAGTGCCACTTTGGCACTTTGAATTTACATGTATTTTAGTTAACGCAATTATTTCAATAAGCTAGCATTTCTTTTTAAATTCTCATCCAAGTTAACATATCCTAATAATGTATCAACCTTCCTTCCTTCTATTCTCATTTCTACTTCTTGTACAGTAGGAAACTGAGTAAGTGTATTTACAATTGAATATACTGCTAATTCTTCCGCTTCAGCTGAAACAGGTAAATCGTTAATTAGATCCTCGCTGAAATCTACAATTGCTAAACCATCTTCTCGCACATTGATATCAAGTAATTTGGTGGTAACAGGTAATGCACAGTTCAACTCGCTCCCTACAGGTCCTCTTATCAATTCTTCCATAGTTGCTCTAGCTATACCGGTTACTTTAGGAATAGTTCTTTCTTCCGCCATCAACTTATCATTAATAGGATCCATAAAATATAAAGTAACCAATTGTGTTTCTTCTGTGACGGTTGTAACTTCATCAGATGATTCAATGACTACCATAGGTTCATCTATATTATTGTCAACAATAATCTTCGACTCATTGAAATCAGACTTGACCTTATCCAACATATTACAACCTGTAACACCCACTAAAAATATTACAACCATGCTCACTCCTAAGACTACCCTTTTCATCTTTTGCTTTTCCCCCTTCCTCATATCTTCTCTTTACATAATATTTGTCTTTTAAGATTTTATGACTATTTTTCCACATAAAAAAGAGTTTATAACTTTGCTCATAGTCGGCAAAATCATAAACTCTTTTCTTTTAAAAAATATCCGTGAATATATTATATTCCAAAGTAACTTGCTTTATCCTTTATCACACATATTTATAATAATGCTATCTTCAGTTTGTTTGATCTTATCCTCACTTATTCCCCCTAATAAAGCTAATCTCCTCACATTTCCTACCACACTATTATTTCTCACTATTCCATACGTTCCCCAATCCATTTGCCTCTCTTTCCCATTGTCATCCTTATAAAATATTTTTACTATCTTTTTCTCGTCCTCTCTACAATCGCTCAAATTATAATGCAAATAATAATACCGATTATCAGTCTCATTAAATATTTTTACATGAGCATGTAGTTTGTTTTTATTATCTTGCCATTCTACTTTACCATCAATTATCCTACCTACAATGTCATCAAAATCTCCATATATTCCAGTATTATATTTACCTGCATTGTTAATTTTGATTTTTTCACCATGTGCTTTACGCAATATTATGCCTGTTTTTCCTACAAACTTTTCTGGCATCAAATTATCTTCAAAGTTTGTAGTTAGCCATTCTCGCAGTGAATTTTTATCCATTTTTTCTGAAAAATATTTTGATTGTAGCTTCTCATCTTCTAAAAAATCTTTTAAAGCTTTTTTGTATTTACTACTTTTCCCATCATAGATAAGTAAATTCGTATATCCCATTTTTATTAACTTTTTTTTCATTTTAACAATCTTATTATTATCTCTCTTATTAGCAACTATCTCTCCCTTAACTGCTCTATCTATTAATGTAAAAAGAGTCTGTTTTCCACTATCTTTATACTTTTTTTCTAAACCGTATCCCTGTATGAAATCATTTACCGTCTCCTCAAACCAATCGTCCCAAAAACAATCTATTTTTACATTTCCATAACCCAACTTAACAATATTTTTCTTGGCTTGTATCAAATCTTCTTGAACATTATATTTTTTCCCCTTCTGTCTCCCTTTAGAATACTCTTCAGCAATAATTAATCCTTCAGTAGTAATATAACTTTCTTCCAAATATTTTTGATAGGCTTGATCAATGTTTTCATAAGGAGCATAGTATTCTTCATTGCTAAATACTACCATGTTTTTTATATCAAGAGGATATCCCTCAAGACCAACCTTCCCATTCTGCAAATTTATACTACATTCTTCCACACCATGCTTTCTTCTCATATGCGCTTTTACAGGAATTAAGGTATTCTTTATTGCTTTATTTATTTCCATTGTTTTTGCGTAGATATGGTCATTAAAATATACTCCATTCTTTATATCTAAACGGATTCCATTTATTCTCATGGCATCTCCATATGTAATATCTTCAATGCCTTTTTCCCAAAAAGCATCCCTCACCTTTTTAAAACCAGCTCTCTCAAAAGCATCTTTAACAGCATTATTAATATCATCTCTATGTGCATAATTTTCCTTTTTTAATTTTACTACTTCTGGTATAACTACTTCTGCCCCTAGTAACATTATTTTTCTAAATCTTTTCCTTATAGGCAGCTTTAAATCTTCAATTAAGTATTTTTTTATATTCGTAAACTCAGAATATATTGCTGTAAGTATGTCCTCATTGGATCCTGCAAAAAATTGACCGTTATAATTTTTTAATCCCCAAACATCCAGTTTATGCTTATAAAGCACTATTATATCACCATCATATTTAATCGCATCTTCAGGAATTTTTATGCTTTTTATTAGAAAATCCCTAACACATACCAAATTTGCAATATCATTATTCTCTTCTGCTTCTTCTGCTTCTTCTTGTTCTTCTGCTTCTTCTGCTTCTTCTTGTTCTTCTTGTTCTTCTGCTTCTTCTACTTCTTCTTGTTCTTCTTGTTCTTCTTGTTCTTCTGCTTCTTCTGCTTCTTCTGCTTCTTCTGCTTCTTCTGCTTCTTCTACTTCTTCTTGTTCTTCTGGTTCTTCTGGTTCTTCTGCTTCTTCTAGTTCTTCTTGTTCTTCTTGTTCTTCTGCTTCTTCTGCTTCTTCTGCTTCTTCTTGTTCTTCTGCTTCTTCTTGTTCTTCTGCTTCTTCTGCTTCTTCTGCTTCTTCTGCTTCTTCTGCTTCTTCT
>JAQUGH010000202.1 GCA_028684195.1 Clostridia bacterium
GGTATAGGTATACCATTATTATTTTCATCTGAAGGAAAAGTGTTTGAGCATAAAATAAAAATAGATTTTGATAAATCAGAACGAACAGTGATTATTATTTTTATTGATGATAAAATACTTTTGGACAACGAATGGTATACTTATGTTGAGCAATTACAAAATAAATGTGATAAAAATTCAAAGCATATTATTTATCCAGTAGCAATAATTAAGCAAGCTTTAAATTTACCAGTAAATAATATAAAATCTAAAAATTATATTAGGTTATTTGAGAAATCTGATGAAGATGAAAAAATTAAGTATTTAATTTTTTCATTAGCTCATGAGTTATGTAGGTTTTTATACGGAATTGAGCGTATCTCAGAAGTGGACAATACCCAAAGTCCCCCACCAGTAAAATTATTTCTTAGTCATGCAAAATCTGATGGTATTACAATAACAGAATCCATTTGGGAATATATTAAGCTTAATACACCTTTAGACGATTTTTTTGACGCACAAGACATTGCACCTGGTTATGACTTTGTCAAAGAAATTGAATCAGCTATTTCAAATAGTATGCTTTTAGTAATCCATACAGACAATTACTCTTCACGTAAATGGTGTAGGAAAGAAATTTTGATATCAAAAGAGTTGTCTATTCCAATACTTGTTTTAGACTGTTTGTGCAAGTTGGAAAAACGAAGTTTTCCATACATGGCTAATGTACAAACACTACGTATAAGAGAAGATGAAAAACCAAATTGTGAGGAAATTATTACAATATCCTTATTAGAAGTATTACGTCATAAATACCAATTGATTTATATCAATTTTATATTAAAATCTTTTGAGATCGATATTTGTGAGAAAAACATTTTATCCTACCCTCCTGAATTATTTTCTTTAGTACAAACAATTGATAAAGAAGAAAGTATTGTAGTTTATCCTGACCCACCGTTAGGAGCAGATGAGTTAGCTTTATTAAAACAATACAAGACCGATTTACAATTTGTTACACCTACAATGTTATATTCTATTTATTCACGGACGAAAAATATAACAGAAAGACCATTAAAAGGTTTTGATATTGGTATTTCAATTTCAGAAATTAGCGAAGAGAACCTTTATGGATTAAATATGCTACATTTGCAAGATATGATGGTTGAAATTGCTAGATATTTGATTGCAGCAGGTGCACAATTATCATACGGAGGGGATATTAGATACCGTAAAGATTTTAATTTTGTAGATATTCTTACTACTTTAGTTGAAAATCATAATCATGAACATGAGAAGATTAATCAAAAAATTACTAACTATGTAGCCAATTACTTAAGAAAATCTGTTTCTGAGCAAATACAAAGTGATTTAATAAATGTAGTAAAGTTTAAATTTATAGAACCATTAGATTCGTTAGACTATAGTTCGTGTGATGTATTTTATAGTAGATATGTTAGAGCACGTGATTTAACTAATATGAGAGAACAGATGAATAGAGATATCAGTGCACGTATTATTATAGGGGGAAAAACACAAGGATACCAAGGGGCGTATCCTGGATTATTAGAAGAAGTAATTCTTGCAATGAATGTGGGCAAACCAGTTTATTTGATCGGAGCGTTTGGAGGTATTACCCAAGAAATCATTAAATGTGTACTTGGGGAAAAAAGTGAAGTTCTTTCAGAAGAGTATCAGTTCAATTATGGAGATTATAACAAGTCCTATAAATATTATAATGAGAGAGCTTTGGCAAATAGCATAAATCCAATAGATTATGAGAGTATTACAACTTTTTTAAAAGATAAAGGAATAAAGGGTCTTAACAATGGATTGACAGACAATGAAAATAAAATCTTGTTTCAAAGTACCAATATAATTCAAATTATATCTTTGATTTTGAAGGCACTTTCAAATGGATAATATTAGACTTTAAGGATATATTGGGATGCTGTTATAACAAAACTTAATAAAGAAGAACAGTGCCATTAGACGAAATGTGGCATTGAAAATAAAAGAATATAAGGAGGGTAATGAATGAAAGATTTATTTTTATGTCATGCTTCTGAAGATAAAGAACGATTAGTTCGCCCAGTTCACGAAGAACTAATTAGACGAAAATTAAGTTGCTGGTTAGATGAAGGGGAAATTCAAGCGGGTATGGATATTGATGATATGATATATGAAGGAATGAAAGAGGCACATGCTACTGCGGTTTTTTTTACTAAGTATTTCCCAAAAAAATATTGGACTAACAAAGAGTTAGAAGATTTTATTGCAATGGGAAAGCCCATTATTCCAGTAGTATTTGATTTAGATGAAAAAGATATTTCAAATAAATATCCTTCACTATCAAGCATCCGCATAATAAGTGAAATTAGTGATACCCAGGAAATTGCTAGATTGATAGAGTGTAGTTGCAATTCTATGCAAGCCAAAGACAATATAGAATTCAATATCAAAAGTGGTTTTGAAACATGTAGAGGTACTTTTAGAAGACCTGTTGAAAATTCAAAGGTTGATCGTAATATTCTTGCTGAAGGAGATATTATTGGTTTTCCTAAAGAAGCATCGTTATGGTTAGTGATTGAAATTGGAGCCTTGAAATGGCCAAAGGAACCTTGTGTATCTATTACGGGAAACAGTTGGGTTGGAGAAGCTTTTGAGGGTGGAACACCACCTAATGGAGAGTTTAAATTAGCTCTATATATTGTTGGCAAAGAAGGCAATATACAAATAAACGATTGGTTAGAGAATGGTCATAAAAATAATAGCTATCCTGGAATTAAGATACTAAAAGGTGCTAGAAAACTAGATTGTATTAAATTGAAGCTAAGATAGAAGGAGCCAAAAATCGTTGTTACAGCTAATCACGATTAATATGATAAAACATGAGCTTTCCATTATCCATATTATATGAAAAAATATCATAGATTAAATAAAATCAGGCTGTGATGTACTGTCACAACTTCAAACCTAATTTAGTCTAGTTAATTCGCCAGAGACTAAGATTTGTGGGCAAAATATAAGTCCTGATTTCGTCTGTATTGTTTGAGAATATTGGTAATTCATATTTGTTATATGAAATTTTTTTAAGACTATCTTGGTGTCTCGTGTTTTATGAGTTCTTATTAGATATAAAAATACCAAATATCATAAATCCCTTGTTATGCTTAATCGTCTGTAGCTGGTATTATAGTAAGCTATTTCTTTGTGATATGCTCATTGGGGGAGCGAGTATGTCTTCTTTGGTTGAAATATATACAATAAGT
>JAQUGH010000203.1 GCA_028684195.1 Clostridia bacterium
ATTAGGGTGAGGTATGCCTAATTTTAGACAAATATAATTAAAAAAATGTGAATATCATAATCCTTTTTAATATTGATTATGTTTCACATTTTTATGTCTGATTTATTAAATTGATGCGTTTGTCCTACTGCTTCTCAAAAATTTAGTTATTTTTTTCAATTCAATAAAAATAAATAGTTACTGGCGCTTATTCCCTTTTTAGACCCAACTTACCTTCAAGATAATCAACAAATTGTCTTGCAGTACGAGCTGATCTAACATTAAAATTCAATTCCCATCTTAAAGCACTTTGCTCCAACTCTTTACTATTTATTCCTAATTGCCTTTCCTGGACAATCTTCTTGACAATGTTAAGATAACGTTTTTGATCTGGAGCCATAAAGGTAACTGTTATTCCAAAACGATCTGCTAAAGATAATTTTTCCTGAACTGTATCCATTGGTCTTGTTTCTTCGCTATCCTGAAGGTACCTTGTTTCATTTCTATCTGCAAAACTTTCTTGTACCAAATGACGTCTATTAGTGGTCGCATAAACGATCACATTCTGAGGTCTCGTTTGTAATCCTCCTTCTAATAAAGCTTTTAGCTGCCTGTACTGTCCCTCTTGGTCACTAAAAGACAAATCATCAATAAATAGTATGAACCTCTGCGGATGCTTTTCTAACTGGCTAATAATCAAAGAAAAGTCAGTCAAATCCTGTTTCTGCACTTCTATAAGACGCAAACCAGCTTTACCATACCTATTCACCAAAGCCTTGACTGTTGAAGATTTCCCCGTTCCTCTATCTCCGTACAGCAAAACATTATTAGCTCGATAACCAGCCAAAAACTGTTCAGTATTTTCAATGACTTTTTTTTGTTCTTTTTCATATTCATATAACTGATCCAAGCTTATCTCATCATTTATTATTACTCCTTCAAATCTACCAGCTTCTCCATTTTTCACCCAACGAAAGGCATGGTATTGTCCAAATATACCTACACCTTGCTTCATATAATAATCAGCCAATAACGGTAACCCTTTTTCCCATGCTTCAAGTGTGTTAAAATTCGATAGAAGATTATTTTTACTCTCATTTGTATCTATAGTCTTACTAGATACCTCTTCCCAATCTGGTAAGGTACTCATATCCACACTTCTACCCAACTTATTTTTTATTATATCCCGAATGATGCTTCCTGATATTTTAGCAATCTTTTGGAACTGCTTCATATCACTTTGAGCCATCTTAATAACTGATTTTGGAATTTCATTATAATTATTGCATTCAGCTAAATGACTAAATAAATTTTCATCATCAATAATTTTCCTGATTATGTAATCTTCCCATATATTTCTGCCCGGCGCTGCCATCTCAACAGCATAAGAAATAAATATGGTTGAAAAATCATAGTAACAAAAAAGAATCCTTTGAGAATCAGGTATTGTCTTTGTTAATTCCTTCAACAAATCCATAAACTTTTTAAATATATTATCACTAAGAACATTACGAAACAAAGTAATCTTCCACTCACTCTGTGTAGCCCCTTCTAGCTCAATATCCATTTTTGCCTCCAAATTTTTATTCACTTACATACACATTATTTTAACAAAACAATGCCGTTAATTACAATACCCTATTTACCTTTGTAACAATATATCTTAAAATTAGCTTGGTACGTTGCTTACAATTATTAAGGAGGAAAATATAATGCTCGCAAAGAAAATATTCAAATTGCATATAATTTTGTTTTTGTTTGCTTTATTGGGTACATCGTTTTTCCCATTTAATGCCACCGCAGATATTACTGCACAAGACAAGGTACTTCAAAGTCTTCCACAAGATATATTTCCCATTAGTAAAACAAATGTTTTACTTGCTCATAAAAATATATTTTTGGACTGGTCTGAAACAACAACCACTGTCAAAGGTTACTATCACTTTGTAAATCCTGATGAAGAAAAAATAAAAGTAAAAATGGGATTGTGTTTACAACCTTTTCAAAGCAATGAGGATGTTCCTAACCTTAAAATTATCCAACAAGAAAAAGAGATAGAAACCACCTATAGCAAAAAACTACAAGGTTACACTTGGAATATTGAATTTGAACCAAATGAAGAAGTAGATTTAGAAATTCAATATACGATACACAATACATCAACTGATGATAACACTGAATATACAGGCTTTCTATTTAATACTACCAAAACCTCACCCGCTTCATGGAATGATCCAGCACTTAACGTTGTTGTCACTCTTGATTTTAATGAAACTCATCCCGGACAAATCCTAAATATCTACCCTAATAATTATGATATTATTGAAAATTCTTTAGTCTGGAAATGGGATTCAAAAGATACAATAGAAAATCTTATTATAACATCAAACATATCCGAAGAAATTAACTCTTGGCAAGCACTTCTTTCCGCAACAGAAAAGGAATCCCTCTTGCAAATGACCTCTCAAGAACAATTTTCAGAAGTAGCTTCTTTTTTAGAAAAGAAATATACTAAAACGACAAATAGTAATGAAAAACAATTACTACAACTAGGAACAGCTTATTATATGAACAAAGCAGGCAACATTAAAGATGCTTTTTCACTTTACTCCGACCTTGTAGACCACGAAACCCCTTATTCTCGTCCTTACTGGGAAATAGGAAAAACTTATGAACAACGTACAAATAAAACATTAGACTTAATAGAACAAATTCGTGAATTACACATTCATTCTCTTTTACAATCGTGGTTATTCGCCAAGCTTCCTTCAGACAAAATAACGCATTTTCCTCCAGAAATTAAAGTAGATGCCTACATTAGCAAAAAGGAAAAAGGTGTTTTACTTAAAAGTAATTTAACTGATAAAGACGGAGACATTAAAAATATTTCACTTCTATATCACTGGAAAGATGAACCCGAAAATGAAATAATTTTTGAAGTCAACCCATTTTTATACGAGTACTCTCCCTCTCAATTCATTACAGCCCCTGGAGATTTTAAACAACTTTATTATGAATTACGAGTAACAGATTGTACCGGACATGAAGAAACATCGGGTGAAAGGGAATTTTTTTATCTGAATGAAAATATACAAAGTGAAACCTTCATATTAAATGGTGCTAATTTAGTTTTAGGAGATTATACCCCTAAAGAGCAAAGCAAGGTTTATAAGTGGTTTATAAGCTATCTGAAAATGGCAAAGGAAGCTGGTTTCGTACCAGTAGAAACAAAAAATCCTCTAATTGTTTTTTTAGGACAGCCCCA
>JAQUGH010000204.1 GCA_028684195.1 Clostridia bacterium
ATAGATATGATTCTTTGTGATTTACCTTATGGCACAACAGCCTGTAAGTGGGATACAATTATCCCTTTTGAGCCACTTTGGGAACAGTATAAACGGATAATAAAAGACAATGGGGCTATAGTATTGTTTGGTTCACAGCCTTTTACAAGTGCGTTGGTGATGAGCAATATTAAGATGTTTAAGTATGAATGGATATGGGACAAAGGGGTTTCTGGCTCTTTTGCAAACGCAAGATACCTGCCACTTAAGACACACGAAAACATTTGTGTTTTTTCTATTAAAAAACACAACTATTTCCCTCAAATGACTTTGAGGGATAAGGTTGCACGAATTGGCGGAGTGCGAAGCGGTTCGATGCAAGGGGGTAGGGCTATTATTTATAATGAATCTAAACTGAGCGATAAAAAAACATATACACACGCTTTTCCAAAATCAGTTCAGTATATTTCACCGAGAGCAGATAAGAATAGGGGGCTACACCCCACCCAAAAGCCAGTAGCACTAATGGAATATCTAATTAAAACTTACACCAATGAAGGTGAAATAGTATTAGATAATTGTGCTGGGTCTGGCACAACAGGTGTAGCTTGTATTAATACAAGCAGAAATTATATCCTTATTGAAAAAGAAGAAGAATATGTAAACATAATCAACAAAAGATTAGAGGGATTAAAAGATGATAGAATCTCTTAGGCTAAAGAATTATCAATCCCATAAGGATTCAGAGCTTATCTTTTCTCCAGGGGTCAATGTCATAATCGGGCAGAGCGATTGTGGCAAGACTGCCTTTTTCAGAGCAATAAGGTGGCTAATCTGGAACAGACCCTTGGGAAACTCTTTTAGGTCACATTGGGGTGGCAGGACTTCCGTTGCCGTATCCATAGATGGCACAGAGATAGAGCGTTGGAAAGATACAGACCAAGGATATATAATAGGGGGCAAGGTTTTAAAGGCTATAAGGTCTGATGTTCCAGATGAAGTGAAAGACTTGTTCAATATTGATGAAGTCAATCTACAAAGTCAATTTGATAGACCTTTCTTGTTAGATGGTTCTGCTGGGGAAGTTGCCCAACATTTTAACAGAGTTGCTCACCTGGACAGTATTGATTCAACAAACGGTAACTTGCTTAGTCTAAAGACTTACCAGAATCAGACCTTAAGGTCTTTGGAGGAAAGCTTGGAAGAAAACAAAAAGAACTTAGCCAAGTTTAAGGATTTGAATTCTCTTGAAGCCCTTATTCTTGAAGCAGAAAAGTTCCAAAAAGAGGTAGAAGATAAATTTCTCCAAGTTCAAGACCTGGAAGGGAAAATAGGCAAAATTGAAGTTGGAGAAAGATTGCTTGCAGAATATGAAAAAAAGATAAGTTTAAATGGCAGAATTGAGGGTTGTTTGGAGGAAATATTCAAAAGAGATGTCTTGGTGTCCCAAAAATCTGACTTGGATATTCTGATCCAAAGATATAGGGATAACGAGAAAAATATCACCTTCGTAGATGCCCTTATTCCGCTTGAAGTTAGCATAGAAGGATTAACTACCTTAAGAACTGAAGTTACACACCTTGCTGGCCAGCGTAGTGCTATTTTAAGCCTTTTAGACCAGTTAGAGGATAACAAAAAGGGTTTAGATTCTGTAAACAAGATAATAGCATTCCAAGAAGATGAATTTAAGGCTAATTTCCCAGATATTTGTCCGTTGTGCGGGAAGGAGATGGATAAAGATGATTAGAACCTCTAAACCAAAAACACCTGATGCCATCTTTACAGGAGATTGGCATCTTACAGAATCCACTCCAATTTGCAGAACGGATAATTTTTGGGAAGCTCAGTGGAAAAAAGTTGATTTTATAATTGACTTGGCTAAAGATTGGGAGTGCCACATATTTAATTCAGGTGATTTATATGATAGGTGGAAGGTATCTCCTTATCTTATTTCTACCACCTTGAAACATTTGTCTGTTAAGGTTTTAAAATCCCTGATGTTTGTTATCTATGGCAATCACGATTTGCCACAGCACAATTATGAAAATGCAAAGTTTTGTGGATTATACACCCTTCTTGAAGCTAGGGCAGTAAGCCTTTGTGAAGGAGGTAGTTTTGGGCAAGAGCTAACCTTGGAAAAAGCTTACAGCCTTGTTAGTCCTTCTGGAGTTATAAGGAAGATCGGTATGCTACACGAATTTGCTTATCCTGCTAAAGCAGGTCTACCGTGGCCAGGGTGTACAGCAAGAACAGCAGAAGAGATACTTGATGCTTATCCAGGTTTTGATGTTATCATTACAGGAGATAACCACACAGGGTTCTATATAATAGATAAAGATGGTAGGCTTTTGGTGAATCCTGGCTGTATAACAAGACAGACTGCTGACCATATTAACTATAAGCCAAGTGTATATACATATTTTGCAGATACCAACACAGTAGAAGCAATTATGATACCAATAGAGAAAGGGGTTGTATCAAAAGAACACTTGACCAAGGTTGAGGAGAGAAATAGCAGAATTGAAGCATTTATATCAAAGTTAAGTGATGAATGGCAGGTTGCTATAAGTTTTGAAGATAACTTGGAAAGGTTCTTTGAGGCCAATAATATTGAAGAATCTGTGAGACAGCTTATTTATAAAGCTATGGAAGGGAAGGTGCAATAATGATAGTTGGAATATTGGAATTAGCAGATGTTGTTATTAGCCATAAGAATATAATCAGAGCTTTGAAAAATAATGAATTTAAACCAAGGAGTACAGGGGAAATATTGATAAACCTAGCAGAGGCGGTCAAGGAGCAGAATGCTGAGCTGGAAGAACTTAGAGCGGAAATTGCTTGCCAGACAAAGAAAGAGGGGGGACAAGAATGAATGAGAGAGAACTTTTAGCCCTCAAAAGGGAAATAGAAACCTCCAAGACAAAGGCTTCTGAGCTTAAGGGTCAGCAATCATATATTATGAAAGACCTTCTTGATAGGTTTGGCTGTAAGACTATCAAGGAAGCAGAGAAAACGGCAGCTAAGCTTAAGGCTGATATTGATAAAGGCAATGAGAAAATAGCCCTGCTGTTGGAAGAGATTGGCGAAAGATATGATGCAATTACAAGAAGCTAGGCAGAAGCTTGAGCAACTTAAGGGTAAAAAAGATCGCATAGAAGATGACATCTTCCATCTTAAATGTGATATTCAGCTTAAGAAAAGTAATATTATGGAAACAGAAAAGGCTCTTGAGATAGTTAAGACTGTCGGGCTAAAGACACAGCAG
>JAQUGH010000054.1:0-12156 GCA_028684195.1 Clostridia bacterium
CCAGCCCCTTTCCAACTGCTCTAACAATGGTTGAACAATAGTTGAACAATGGTTAAGCAATGGTTCAACTATTGTTTTTCCTGACCAACTGTCCAACTGTCCAACTGACCAACTAATCTAACTATCGTTTCTACTAACTCTTATTAAGCCTGAGCAAGGAATAATTTCAATTCCTTCCTTCTCTAAAACATCTAGCACTTGGTTTACGCCCAAGGAATCACTTGCCATATGACCTGCAATAATAACATTAATATGATTTTTTTCTGCTTCCTTCCTATGCTTTTCACCCATGTGCATAGAAATAATTGTTCCAACCCCGGCAATAGCCAATTTAGCATAAGAATCTTCTGAGCCACTGGTACCGCCTGTCATATCAACAAATATCTTTCCTGCTCTATTACTCTCTTTACCTAAAATAACTTTCGGACCGGCATCTATTTTTTGTGCTTCTTGATATTCAGGAATTTCCATTAAAGCTTCCATAACATCGCCCACTATTTCTGGCTTTTTATCTGCTAACATTTTAAACAAATAATCATTAACCATATTATCCGCTGGTGTATGAACACACATAAAGGGAAAATCGAGTATACGAGCAGCATCTACAGAACGATTATGATTCAAAGGCATAAGTCCTCGCCTTACCTCACTTATCCTAGATGCCATAATCCCTTCTGCCACATTTATCGGCACTCCCATTGCCTCCAAAGCACCTTCCTGTAAAGACATTACCCTGTGCAATCCAACAAGAGCTTTCCCTTCAGGATGATGTGAAATAATTAAATCAATCTTTTTTCCCTTTTCTCGTAAACGATCAGCCAATAATATTTCCTGTGCTTCCATATCAATCCCTACTAATACCTTTTTAACCTCAGTGTTGATATCCCCATTAAGAATACGAGTATCACCAAATGGATTGGTCAATCTTTCGACATCAAAATATTTCTTGTCTTTTTCTTTTAATCCTTCATACTCTTTATTTAGACGAGCAAGGATCTTATTTACTCCCTCAATAGTTCTAGGATCATGCTCTTTTCCCATTTGTACAAACCTCTTATAAATATCTATTAAACGCACGGATTCCTACCTCCCTTATTTCTAAATAACTTTTTTCTTATATCATTACCTTAAACTATAATATGCTATACAGAGCTTTTTAAATCTAAATTACTTATTTCCACCAGTAGTATCATCCAATAGCTTTACTAATTCGTTGTAATCTTCCCGTAAACGCATTAACTCATCTGTTACATTTATAGCTACAAGTACTGCCAGTTGTTTAGCTGATAGCAAAGGATTTCTTTCAGCTATTTGCAGCATTTGTTTATCGACACATGCTGCCACACTTTCAATATGCTTTACATCTGCATCGCCTTTTATAACATACTCATCCTCATAAATCATTACACTGAGCTTATTTACTATACTTCCTTGTTTCATTGATACAGACACCCCCTAGGAAGAATCTCTCCTCTTGTTTTCTAGAATAAAACAGAATATCCTGCTTTATTAACAAGATATTCAATTCAAACTAAAATTTTAAAATAAGCGAACTAACAACGCAATCCTGCTCCAAACTCCTTCTTTAGAGATTCTTCTATTTTCTGATGAAGTATATTTATCTCCCCATCCGTCAATGTTTTATCTGGTGCTTGCCAAGTTAATGAAAATGCTAAGCTCTTATATCCTTCTGTAATCTGTTTTCCTCTATACAAATCAAATAATCTAACACCTTTAAGTAACATCCCACCCTGTTCATTAATTAATTCTGCCACTGCTGCTGTTTTTATTTCCTCTGGTATAGTAATTGCTAAATCTCTAGCAACAGCAGGATATTTGGTAATAGGTACAACAAATTCCTTTTTATCAACTACTTCATTAGCTAAAACCTCTGCTTCGATATTGAAGACTGCCACCTTTTGTTCTATTCCATATTTATCTAAAGTCAAAGGGTGAATTTCACCAATCATCCCTATCTCTTTCCCTTTCATACGAATAATCGCTGTACGTCCAGGGTGAAGACCTGGTACATCTGCTACCGCTTCATAAGAAACTTGTTCCCTATTAAAGCCCAAACCATCTAAAAGATTTTCTACTACACCCTTAAGATAATAAAAGTCATATTCCTCTTCCCCGTATAACCAAGATTTCTCCTTCTTACCACTACAAATTGCAGCTAGCATTAACTTTTCTTCTGGGATTTCGCTGTTTTCAGGAAACCCATTAGAAAAAAATACTTTGCCTATTTCAAAAAGCTTTACGTCTTTATTTCGTTTATTTATATTTCTCTTCACAGTTTCCAGAAGTCCAGGCAATATTGTTGTTCTCATAACACCTTGCTCTTCAGAAAGAGGATTTTTAATAGTAACAACATCCCTTAAGAAATGGTCAGTAGGCACACGCCAATAATCAAGCTGCATGGGATTTATAAAGCTATAACTAAATACCTCCATTAACCCTTGAGCCACCATTAGCTTTCTCATCTTATAACGAAATTTTTGCTTAGCTGTTCGCATCCCCTGCGTCATAGCACCTTCTGGTAAGGTTGTCGGAATCTTGTCATAACCATTCATACGAGTGATTTCCTCAATCATGTCAACTTCAATCTCTAGATCCTGCCTATAAGATGGCGGCATGAGCAGCCAACCTTCCTCATCTCTTTCTAAAATAGCTATTTGTAATACTTTTAGTATCTCTTCCATTGTTTCGGGTTGGATTTCTGTACCTAAAACCTTGTTAACCTTGTTAATTCGTAACTTAATTGGCTTTCTTTTCACCTTGTTTGGATAACAATCTACATATCCTTCCGCAGGAGTACCTCCACCTATCTGGGCTAAAAGCTGAACTGCACGATCTGCAACCATTTTAACTTGCTCAACATCAACAGTCTTTTCAAAACGCCAAGAAGCCTCTGATCTCAAGCCCAGTGTATGTGAAGTTCTACGAATACTAGAACCATTAAAATATGCTGATTCCAAAAATATTGTTTTTGTTGAATTTGTTACCTCTGAATCCAATCCACCCATAACACCCGCAATAGCCACTGGCTTTTGAGCATCAGCAATAACTAACATATCTGGCTCTAATTTTCTCACTTGCCCATCTAATGTGGTAATCTCTTCTTCTTTCTTAGCTTTCCTTACTACAATTCGATTCTCGTTTAATTTATCAAAGTCAAAAGCATGAAGTGGTTGCCCCATCTCCATCATTACATAATTAGTAACATCAACAATATTATTAATAGGTCTCATTCCCGTTGCCATTAAACGATGCTGTAGCCACAGCGGAGAAGGCTCGATTTTTACGTTTTTAATAATCCTTGCTACATACCTTCCGCAAAGCTCCTTATCCTCAATATCAATCCTCGTCAAGCTAGCACATTCACCTTTATCATTAGACTCTTCAATTACCGGTAAATTTAACTTCTCACCTGTAAGAGCAGCTACTTCACGAGCTACATTGATCATGCCTAAACAATCTGCACGATTAGGAGTAAGCTCCAATTCCATAACAATATCTTCTAAATCTAGAGTTTCTACAATATCATCACCTACGGAAACATCATTGGGAAGTATATAAATTCCATCCTTCTGTTCAGCAGGAATTTTATCCACATCCATGCCTAATTCCTCAGCAGAGCAAAGCATTCCTTCAGACATAATTCCCCTAAAATCCGCGCTTTTAATCTGCTTGCCATCTGCTAAAATAGCCCCTGCTATGGCTACAGGAACTTTCTGTCCTTCCCTAACATTGGAAGCACCAGTAACAATTGTCACTCTTTTATCCCCGCCGATATTAACATCACAAATAACAAGTTTATCAGCTTGTGGATGTTTGGTAATTTTTTCAATAAGTCCTACTCTAACATCCTTCAATCCTTTGCTAAAACATTCTATGCCTCCAACCTCAATACCAGACATTGTCATTAAACGAGCTAATTCCTTAGGTGATACCTTAACCTCTACTAATTCATTCAGCCATTTCCATGAAACACGCATATTTTCTACCCCCTAAAACTGACTTAAGAAACGTACATCATTTTCAAAAAGCAATCTCATATCATCTATTCCATACTTTAACATCGCGATTCTTTCTACTCCCATACCAAAAGCAAACCCGGTTACCTCTTCGGAATTATACCCACCCATTTCCAAAACTCTCGGGTGAACCATACCTGCCCCTAAGACTTCTAACCAACCAGTGTATCCACACACTCTACAACCTGCTCCTTTACACATAACACAGGATATATCTACTTCAGCACTTGGTTCTGTAAAAGGGAAAAAACTAGGACGCAACCGAATTTTTTGATCCGCTCCAAACATTTGTCGTGCAAAGCTTAAAAGTGTTCCCTTTAAATCACTAAAACGAATATTTGTATTAATAGCCAAGCCCTCTACCTGATGAAACATAGGTGAATGTGTTGAATCATCATCACGCCGAAATACTTTTCCAGGTACAATGATTTTTACCGGAACATGAGGACAAGTTTTTTCCATTGTTCTTGCTTGCACAGGAGATGTATGTGTTCTTAACAATACATCAGGGGTAATATAGAACGAATCCTGCATATCTCTAGCCGGATGATCCTTAGGAATATTTAATGCCTCAAAATTATAATGGTCAAGTTCTATTTCAGGACCTTCTTCTATGTTGTAGCCCATTCCCATAAATATCTCTTCTATCTCATCAATCACTTGACTTAAAGGATGCTGTCTTCCTAATTCCGGGCAAATACCCGGCAAAGTTACATCAATACTTTCTACAAGAAGCCTCTCTTCCATTTCCTTTATTTTTAAATTTTCCGTAAAAGTTATTAATTCTTTTTCTAGATAATCCCTGATTTCATTAGCAAGTTGACCAACAACAGGGCGTTCTTCTGAAGAAAGCTTACCCATGCCTCGCAAAATCCGGGTAAGTTCTCCCTTCTTGCCCATGTATTTTACCTTAAATTCATTTAACTCATCTACCGTTTTGCATTCTTTAAGTCCTTTTACTGCCTTTTCTTTTAATAGCTGTAATTCTTCCTTCATTCTAATACTCGCCTCCCAAAGGTTAAGCTATTTAGTACCTAGTTATTAAAACAAAAAAGCTTTCATCCCTCGAAAGGGACGAAAGCTTTACTTCCGTGGTACCACCCTGATTAATCCCAGTTCTCAATGTATGTTTCTAATTTTACACATACTCACCCCAAGAACGTGAACTCACTTCAAAATACCTTTAACGGAGTAATCCGACCAAATCTAATTAACAGTTCAACCAACATTCAGTATCTAACCTGAATGAAGCTTAACTTAATTGTTCAATCCGGCAACTCCAGGGTGAAACCGCTCTTTTGCATCTTAATGGAATTCTCAGTCATGATCCCACTTCCTGCATAAGACACATTACCGGCTCCCCTTCATCGTTATTGCATCGTTATTTTCTTTCATAAAGAATAACTGGATCAGCGAACTCGTTGTCTAATAACCTCATAAATAAGAATTCCACACGCCACAGAAACGTTAAGAGATTCGGCTCCATCCAACAAAGGTATTTTCACCATCTCATCTACATCGTTCGAGTTGACTGTAAGAAGACCCTGAGCCTCATTTCCTACAATCAAAGCTGTTCTTTCCTTATATGAGAAATCAAAATGACTAACCGACGCTCTCAAATCACCGGCAATTAACTGAAATTCAAACTTCCTACACCATTTATGAAGAACTGACCACTCAACATTATTTATAATTGGAACATGAAATATCCCGCCCATCGAAGAGCGAACCGTCTTTCCATTATATGGATCCACTGTTCCAGCCAAACAAAAAAGTGTATCTACTCCAGTAGCCCAAGCAATTCTCAAAACAGCGCCTAAATTTCCCGGGTCTTGTAACCCATCCGTAATTAGTATAAGACCACTGTTTATCTTTAACTGTTGTAACGAAAATATTTCTTTTTTAGCAACTCCAACAATACCCTGCGGAGATTCTGTTTCAGCAAGCTCCTTAAATAGATCTGCTGCAACTTGATAGCAACTAATCCGATTCTTTTTTAAGCTTAACAACATTTCACTGTTCTGCTCAGAAACAATAAAATTGTCATCTACAAAAACCTCTAAAAGATTTTTTGACTTAATCGCTTCCTCAACTAACCTTTTCCCTTCAACTAAAAACTGTCCTGTTTTATCTCTATATTTTTTTTGATGTAACTTAATTCGTTCTTTAATTAAAGGGTTTTGACGAGATTGTATTATATCTATCAATTTTCACCCTGCCTATTTAAACACAATATTACTAAATAAACACTAAGTTACACTTTGAAAAATGCAAGTCTAAGTCTTAATCTTAAGCATTTTCCTTTGCTACCGTAACCAACTGATTAAAAGCATTAATATCATTAACAGCCATGTCGGCCAAAACCTTACGATTAATATTAACCTCTGCTTTTTTCAATCCATTAATAAATCTGCTATATGACATTCCACTTGAACGAGTTGCTGCATTTATCCTAGCAATCCATAATTTGCGGAAATCACCTTTGCGTTTTTTACGATGAGCATAAGCATATGTCAATGCTTTCATAACCGTTTCATGCGCCGGTCTATATAGTTTAGACTTAGCTCCACGATATCCTTTAGCTAACTTAAGTATCTTTTTATGTCTGCGATGGTTACCAAAACCACCTTTTGCTCTAGCCATAACAAATAACCTCCTTGTATACCCATAACGATTTACTTATATGGTATTAATTTTGCAACACGGTGAGCGTCAGCAGAGCTCATTATAGCCGCTTTCCTCAGATTACGTTTTCTTTTAGGACTTTTTTTCGTCAAAATATGACTCGTAAAAGCATGATTCCTTTTCACCTTACCGCTAGCGGTAAGATCAAAACGTTTAGCCGCTCCACGGTGTGTCTTCATTTTAGGCATAATGTACAGCCCCCTCTCTATTAGCTCTGTTTAGGTGACAAAAACATTGTCATATTTCTTCCTTCTAACTTAGCACCTTTTTCTACTATTGCATATTCGTCAAGCCTGACAGCAACTTTTTTCAAAAGCTCTCGTCCTAATTCAGAGTGAGAAACTTCACGACCCCTAAACATTATCGTAACCTTAACCTTATCTCCATCTTCAAGAAAACGTAACGCATTTTTCGTCTTAACATCAAAATCATGGTCTTCAATATTCGGACGAAGCTTTACTTCTTTTACATTAATAACACGTTGCTTTTTACGAGCTTCTCTTTCACGCTTACTCTGTTCATATTTAAATTTACCATGATCCATGATTTTGCATACTGGAGGTCTAGCACTAGGAGCTACCTCCACCAAATCTAGTCCTTTTGCAACAGCAAGTTTAAAAGCTTCTTTAGGTGACATAATCCCTAACTGTTCCCCTTCTTCACCCACTAAACGAACTTCTCTACATCTGATCTCCTCATTGATACGCAATTCTTCTTTACTTATAATTTTACACCTCCATATTTTCTTTGCCACAAAATAAAAGGCAGATGTCCCCATCCGCCTTAAAAAACACAAAAGTATCTTTTAACCTCACTAGCAATGCTGTAAGGTGAGAAGCGGACAGCCCCTTCTTATTCTTTCTATTACATCCTAAGTCAGTATAGCAGTATTTACTAACGCTGTCAAATGAATATTTGTTTTACTTTTTACCAATACTTCAAATAAAAACTCGGAGTGTTTCTGTGTATAAAAGTAAATTCAACTTTATGTTATTGCTGCTGTTTATCTTAGTCATAGGAGATTATTTAATTACCTATGCAGGTATGAATTTCTACAATGTGATTACTGAATGGAACCCATTAATGTTTGCATTTATGAAGTTGCCTTTTAACATTGGCTTCTTTTTGAGAATTCTATTTAGTACTATTATAGTATGTGTTCTAAAATACTGTGAAAATAAAACAAAGCCAAAATTTTATTCTTCAGCTATAAGTATTACTTTATTTGTTCAAGTAATCCCCTATTTAGGACATTTATATTGGTTACTTAACATAAACCGGTGATGTCTGTTGCTCACTATAAGCCTTAGCTTTAATGTTATAGCTTTAATGTTATAGTTTGTTCTCTATTTCTTTCAAAAGTTCTTCCTTAAACTCCTGATAATCAACAGCTCCTTTATCCCCTTCATCCCTTTTACGCAAAGCAACTGTTCTATTTTCCAGTTCTTTATCTCCTACAACTAACATATACGGAATCTTTTCCAGTTGAGCTTCCCTTATTTTATAGCCAATTTTCTCACTGCGTTTATCTATCTCAACTCGAATTCCTGCTCTAAATAAATCTTGAACTAACTGTTTTGCATATTCAATTTGTCTTTCTGTAATCGGCAAAATCTTAACCTGTACAGGAGCAATCCATGTAGGAAATGCACCCGCAAAATGCTCAGTCAAAATACCAATGAAACGCTCCATACTTCCAAAAGCAACACGATGAATCATCACGGGGCGATGTTTCTGCCCATCTTCTCCTACGTAAGTAAGCTCAAATCTTTCAGGTAATTGGAAATCTAACTGAATCGTGCCGCACTGCCATGTACGCCCAATAGAATCCATCAGATGAAAATCTATCTTCGGTCCATAAAAAGCACCATCCCCAGCATTTATTTTGTAATCAATTCCTTTTTCTTGAAGTGCCTTTTCTAAGGAATTTGTCGCCATTTCCCAATCTTCATCAGACCCCATTGCTTTTTCCGGCTTTGTTGATAATTCTACATGATATTCAAAACCAAACAACTTATAGATGGTATCAACTAAATCAATCACACCTTTGATTTCTTCCGTAATCTGACTTGGTAACATAAAGATATGCGCATCATCCTGGGTGAAGCTACGAACACGCATTAATCCATGAAGGGCGCCAGATAATTCATGTCTGTGAACAAGACCCAATTCTGCAGTACGAAGAGGTAAATCCCTATAGCTGTGCAGCTCTGAGTTATAGACCAGCATCGCTCCCGGACAATTCATTGGTTTAATAGCAAAATCTTCTTCGTCTATTATAGTTGTATACATATTTTCACGGTAATGATCCCAATGACCCGAACGCTCCCACAGCTGCCTGTTTAAAATAACGGGGGTTTTGATCTCCTGATAATTCCATTCTCTATGAATTTGACGCCAATAATTCTCAAGTTCATTGATAATTACCACACCTTTTGGATAAAAGAAAGGGAATCCTGGTCCCTCGTCCATTACTGTAAACAGTTTAAGCTCTTGTCCCAATTTTCTATGATCTCTCTTTTTCGCTTCCTCTAAACGGAAAAGATAAGCCTCCAAATCAGATTTTTTAGGGAAACAAGTTCCATATATCCTCTGGAGCATTTTGTTCTTTTCACTGCCTCTCCAATAAGCCCCAGCAAGGCTCATCAGCTTTACTGCCTTGATTTTCCCTGTACTACTAACATGAGGACCTGCACATAAGTCCGTAAAATCTCCTTGAATATAAGTGGATATTTGAGCATCCTCTGGTAAATCGTTAATCAATTCGACCTTATAAGCTTCTCCCTTTTCCTTAAACATTTTTATAGCATCTTCTCTGCTTAATTCTTTTCTCACTAAAGGTAAATCTTCCTTAATAATTTTCTTCATTTCTTCCTCAATTTTAAGCATATCCTCCGGAGTAAAGGTATGTTTCGAATCAAAATCATAATAATATCCCTGTTCTATAGCCGGTCCAATGGCTAGCTTTGTCCCCGGAAAAAGTCTCAAAACTGCTTGAGCTAAAATATGTGACGTAGTATGGCGGTAAGCATTTTGCCCTTTTGGGGAATCAAAGGTTAAAATTTCCAATGTTACATCCTCATTAACCTGCTTTGCGAGATCTACTACTTCGCTATTCACCTTTCCAACTAAGGCAACTCGAGCCAATCCTTTACTAATGTCTTCTGCAATTTGCATTACTGTTATCCCTGGTTCATATTGTTTTACCGAACCGTCTTTCAAAGTAATATTAACCATATTCAATCCCTCCATCTTATAATTTATAATTCGATTAAAACATCTCAAGAAACAAAAAAACGCCCCAAAAAGGGACGGTACTAGCAACCGTGGTTCCACCCTAGTTGAAAGATAATAACACTACTCTTCCCACTCTGTCCTCGTTAACGCCGAATATACGTCTTCCCCTACTCATTATTTCAGAGAAAAAACTCCTAGGTGGTCATTTTATAGTCTACCCTAATGATACTTTCAGCTAAAATATCATCTCTCTAAAGGAAGCCTCCATAAAATGTTATCCTATTCAATGTTATTAGCATCAGCTTTTACTTTCTATCAGAAATTATATGACAATCCCTCTAATATGTCAATTCCTCGGAAAAAGTTTAGCCTAATCTTCTAAAATAGATTTGTTAACTAAAATTTTACTATAGAAATTTATTTCGCTGTTACTTTAAGTGTCTTACCAAGTTATAATGCTTCTATAGTTACTTTTGAAGGAGTGATTAAATGGATTTTAAGATTGATTGCGTGCCATGTTTAACTAGACAAACAGTAGAATCTCTGCGTATAAATAATACTACTAGTGAAATTGACGAAGATGTTATGAAATTGGTATTAAAAAAGATGTTTGAATTTGATTACAGTAAAAATCCTATACATATGAGTGCAACTATTCACAGATTAATTAGAAATCAGTTCAAATCCCCTGATCCTTATAAAGAAATTAAAAATAAATTTAATAAGGCTGCGCTTGATCTTTATAATGATTTGGAGAAAATGGTAAATGAATCACCACATCCTTTTGACACTGCTATAAGAATTGCTACTTCAGGAAATATAATAGACTTTGGTATTAACTCCAATATTTCTATTGAAAATGTGAAAGAATCTATTCAACAAGCCCTAGAAAACAAATTTTATGGTAATACAACTGAAGAATTAGAAAATGCTGTGCAACACGCCAAAAAAATTCTTTATCTTGGCGATAATTGCGGTGAGATTGTTTTCGATAAGCTCTTAATCAAACAATTGCCTTTAGAAAAAATAACCTTTGTCGTTAGAGGAAAGCCCATCATTAATGATGCTTTAATAGAAGACGCTGTTTTTGCGGGTATAACTGAACTTGTGCCTGTAATTGATAACGGTAGTGACGTACCGGGAACAATTCCAGAACTTTGTTCCGAACAATTTAATAAGGAGTTCAACTCAGCTGATCTTGTTATTTCAAAGGGACAAGGGAATTATGAATGTCTAAATGATTATGATAAAGATAATATGTTTTTTCTTTTCAAAGTTAAATGTAACAGAGTAGCCAATAAGCTTGGATGTCACATTGGCGATGTGGTAATGAAAAAGAATCGCTAAACTAGTAGAACAAAACAAAATTACACCATAAACTATTGCCTCTGTGTTTTAAAAAAGCATACTCAAATCTTCCCATTCCTCGTACATACGAGGAATTTTTTCTTCTAAAGCTTTATGTTCCTCAAGAATTGACTTTATCTCACCTTCTTTTTGATAAGTTAAAGGATCTGCTAACACTGTGGAAAGTTCCTCATACCTTTTTTCCATATTTTCGATTTCCTGTTCCAAGCACACTATTTTCGCCCTAGTCTTAGCTTTATTAAGCTTTGGCCTTGTTTCTGTAGATAATTTGTTTCTACTTCCTTTTTTACTCAACTTTTTTACTTCATCTTTTCTCTTTTCTGTTTTTTGGGCTTCAATTTGAGCTTTTCTCTCTTTATAGTAGGTATAGTTTCCCATATAATCATGCAAACAATGATTTTTTAATTCCAGAACTCTTGTCGAAATAAGATCTAGAAAATAACGGTCATGAGAAACTACAAGAATTGTTCCCCCAAAATTTTTTAAATAGTTCTCTATTACCGTCCTTGATGGAATATCCAAATGATTAGTCGGTTCGTCCAGAATGAGAAAATTAGGCTCTCTTAGTATCATTTTTAAAAAAGAAAGGCGTCCCTTTTCTCCACCACTTAAACTTTCTACATTTTTATAAATATCATCACCCTGAAATAAGAATTCTGCCAAGCTATCCCTAGCCTGTTGCTCCGTTATTTCAAAATCATACATTATTTCATCAATAACACGCCACTCATTATTTAAACCACTTTGTTCTTGGTCATAATAACCAATATTCACCCTAGACCCCAGTTCAACTATACCCTCTTCAACTTCAATCTGTTTCATAACAACT
>JAQUGH010000054.1:12256-13554 GCA_028684195.1 Clostridia bacterium
CCACCTGCTCTTTCATATTCCTCAGTAATATTACTATAACTTTTCATTATCTGTTCAAGTTCTTCACCTTGAATCTGAGACATTTTCTTTTCCAGTTTTCTCAACTTACTTCTCATGCTAAAAACATCAGCATAGACTTCCATTATCGTATCAAAAAGTGTATCACTAGAGGAATACTCCGGAACCTGTTCCAAATAACCAATCATCATTTTATCTCCAAGCATTATTTCCCCTGAATCAAGAGTTTCCTCTCCCATCAAGCAACGCAAAAGAGTGGTTTTGCCAGCCCCATTAGATCCTACTAATCCTAACTTTTCACCATTATTAATTACAAAGCATACATCTTCAAATATTGACTTTACACCAAAAGATTTATATAAACTCTTTGCTTGTAAAACTATCAATTCAAACTCCCCTTATAAAAAAAGCTTGGCTAAACTAAAAAATATAATATTTCAGCAGCAGCTATCTATCTCGCATAATATTTATGTGTAGTTTTTTCAAAGCTTCAACAACTTCATAATTATTATTTTTAATATTTCCCATCTTAACTTTGGGTTTAAACCTGCCATGAAAATCACTTCCACAAGTATATAACAACTTATTATCCTGACAATACTTAAAATAATATCTTTCTTTCGCTTCATCATGATGCGACGTATATACTTCCAAGCCTAAAATTCCATATTTAATCAAATCGTCAATAATATATGTTTCTTCTTCATCCAGATTTGAACCAGGATGAGCAAGAATCGGAACACCGCCACTTTCCTCAATAATTTTTATAACATCTAAAGCTTCAGGAACAAATTGGGGCACATAATATGGTCTTCCTACATTCAAATAATCAAACAGAAAACGAATAACATAATTATCTTTTTTCATATATTCCTTAATAATTGGGTTGTCTATATTTCGCTTATCAGCAAAAATAACATTAACATACGAACCGCCTACAGGAATTTTATAATTACAATCTGCCATCACTTTATCTTTCTCAAGATAAAACCCTGCTTCCCTAAGTTTTTCAATTTGCACATCTATAACCTGTTTTCTATTCTCATTAACCTTGTTAAATAAAGCAAGTAATTTCTTATTTTTCGTATCAATATAATATCCAAGGAGATGAAGTGTCTTTTCCCTATGCTTTACTACGATTTCACAAGCTGATATAACTTCTACCCCAAATTTTCCCCCCCAATAAACTCCTTCCTCAACAGAAGCTATCGATTCATGATCTGCTATGGCAATTGCTTCAAGTCCTAGCCCTTTTGCCATTTCTACAAGCTTTTTAGCCG
>JAQUGH010000055.1 GCA_028684195.1 Clostridia bacterium
CGACCTAGTAGATGAAAGGCAGGTACCCTTTATTGAAATTGTTTCAATCCACGCACCCGTATGGGGTGCGACCAAAAAGGGCGAGGATTTAACTGAACTCAAGAAACAGTTTCAATCCACGCACCCGTATGGGGTGCGACGCGTGTCGGCTATGGAATAGATTTATTCACTGAGTTTCAATCCACGCACCCGTATGGGGTGCGACATACAAAATGGACAATTTCTAACACACCCCCTTGAATAGTTTCAATCCACGCACCCGTATGGGGTGCGACGTAACATTTGAGGCACACACAACACAGGTAGACTACGTTTCAATCCACGCACCCGTATGGGGTGCGACGGCGTACACAAAAAAGCTAGCCATATCAGTATTCGGATCCACACTTTTTGCGAACGTCCTTTTTACCCTTGCAAAATTTCAGGTGATAACTTCCAAATCGTCTAATAACACCGTCAAATCAGTAGGTGCGAACCTCCCAGTAAAATCATGTGAGCTTTAGGTTCGCACTAAATAATAATCTCATCGTTCCCCCCATCTCATTCTTTTTCCAGCTTATATAGCCACTTCTCCGAAGAATCATCACCATCTGTTTCTTCCTCCGGCTTTGGCAATACCTTAGAAAACATTGGTCGCATCGGATTAGCACCTTTTACTCGGCTTCTATTCCCTAAAAACCATTGATGAGAGGCTTCATCATTAGCTTTTTTTTCTTTGTGGTTTTCTCCCTTTACCTCAATCAAAGGATAGCATACTGTTGGTATAGGTTTTTTTTTCCAATTCACCATTTCTTTTAAGCTCTTTATTGAAGCTGTCTCCTTAATTTTGCTATCTGTTTGATTAATTCGCCGTTGACATGACCATTCTCCTGTTTTCTCGTCAATCTTTCGTACATATTCATCCTCAACGCTTATTCTCACACTTCCAAACCCTAAGGGTTTTGCTCTTCCTATTTTATGTGCACATTCAGGATCATCAAAAGTCAAAGCCCACCGCAATCGTTTCAATTCTTCAGCTGTACTATTTTCAAAATACACACAAAACTGAAAAATTATTGGTTTTGATTGTCCGTCTTCTAATTTTTCCCTTAAGGGTCTTATTCTTTGCCTCATATTTATAGGACTCTCATTCTTTTCTACGAAGTTTTCCCATGCGTTGCTATGCCAATAGAATTTCCTACCTCTTAGCTTCGGCTGCCCTTTTGGCAATATCTCTCTATTCTTCCCCACCATTTTATAATCATACGTCCAATACCCATATGAATCCTTCCTCGGTTTCTTCTCATATGGAAAGAAAGTATAGAATTCTACCGTGCTTGGTTTAGGTTCCCCCATTTCCGGCAACGTTGTATCTGGCATATAATATTTCTCCCAATCACTATCCTTCGACAGATTTTCTATTCTCGCATCGCTAAATCGTACACGAGATGCAAGTCCTCTCCCTTCAGATTTATCAGGATTTTTAGTATTAGACTGATCCCCATTTTCGGGTTCTGATGCTATCATTCCAAACAGTGAACACGCTGAACAAACGTTGTCACGGTCTTCACAAGGCTGATAATTACCATTTTCCTGTAAGATTTCTTTAATACTTTTTCTAAATACCTCTCTACTGATACAGGCAGGTGCCATATAGACTGGAGTCCCTACCTCCCCTTTTTGATAATAAACCAGAGTTTTTTTGTCCTCCCTGATTTCATAGCCATTATACCATCCTTTCCCTTCTTGTTTCTTGTTAATTTTAGGATCCCGGTACTGTAATACTACTTCACGAAGTCTTTTTACATCATCTTCGCTCACAGAAATTTTTTTATTATTTTGGGGTACAAATACCGATTCATTGCCTTTTTTTGACTCAAATCTTTCTCCTTTATGTAAATATGCGAGATTCCAGTCCTTGGAATTCATAGGCTTTTCTCTTCTAATATTATCTACCGTTAATCTTCTGGTTTTGTTTCTGTTTTTTGGATATGATCTTCCCCCACTTCCTACATACACATAAAAGCTCTGCCCTTCGGACAAATTCTCATACGTTGTTTCTTTACCTGCAATTTTATTTATTAGCTCTTTATCAGCCGTATTAAACTTCCAACGTTCACAAGGAGTAATCTCCCATTGCTCCCCTTTAGTTTTTTCCAAAATTCCAGCCTCTTTAGGATCACCTGAACGACGCCCTAAAGGACGTTTTAAATCAACGGAGGACATACACCCATTAAATGCCGCTTCAAACACACTGCGTACCGCTCCACGAATTTCCGAGCCTGGGATAATTGGTTCTTTGTAATTTCCCATCGCCGCTCCAACTTTCGTACCAAGATTGGTATAGGAGAAAAAGTCGTAGCTATACGCATCTTCTTTAAAATTATCCGGATCCTGCAATGCCTTGTCATTTGATGTATTCGGAATAAAAAGAGGTGTCAGCACTTCTAAACGACAATCCAAATATCCTGTTTTACCACTTGGCATGCCTTCAACAGGAAATCGTCCACATTTCTCTTCAAAAGGCACAAAATTATACGGATTTACAAAACGTTCATCTTTCTCTTCCTTTTCCTCCCATTTCATTTTTCTACACCTCCCCATCTTCATTCGACCAATCAACAAACTCACAAAATCTTTCATCTACAAACTGTACCAACCCATTTTCGGAATCTGCCGTATTAAATTGAAGGTAGTTTCGCACAACCAAGCCCTTTTCTCCGTGAAGCTTTACCCCTCCCGGAAAATAAATCGCATTCCCACGTTTGGTACTTAACAAACTCCACTCCCCTTTCTCTTTCTCTTCCTCTTTTCTTACAGCTCCCCATAGCTTATGTATTTCATCTAATATGCTTACACGACGGAAATTAGGCGTTTCTTCTTTAACATCCACACGCAACCGCCATTTAAAGCTCCCTCCAATTCTCAAGGCACAAAATTCCCTGTTTTCCTCAAATACACGTAATTCCTGCACATATTTCAAGGGTAAATCTGTAACCTTGTTTTCCAATCCCAGCTCAATCTGAATCTCTCCTTTTTCGTATGAACCAAGGGCTACCCTATGATCCATCACCATATACACGAAAGCTTTGCAGTCAATATGTTGATGAAGTACCTCTAAAAGCTCTCCCTCTTCCGCTCCCCCTACTTCTTCATATGAAAAAATGTCCTCTATTTTCACATTTGAAAAAATATCCTTAATTTTCTCGTCTTCCATCAACGTCCCCTTCCTTTCCAACCGACTGTTTACACCAGTTTATAGCTGCTTTGTAATATGGTTTTTTCTCATTAATGAATTCACCGTCCAAGGTTATACCTCCATTAATCTCAACCCCATTAGGCTCAAAAATCCCTCGCCCTATTGCAGTCTCACCACCAACTGCCAATAACCCATTTTGCAAATCTTCGGCAACCCAAAGCAATAAACCGCATATTACTTTTGATAATGATTTATCCCCTTTCACCCAACGCAACACAAGCTCTGTTTGCCCTCCAATCCATGGCACACTACTATATAATGCTCCTGACACCGTTCCCCCTGTAAAACGATCAATTGCATTGCGTGTCATAGGTAAGCCATGCCCTCCTTTAATTATGGATTCCTCCACCTTTACAGCAGAAGCAAGCAACGCTTCTCCCTCCTGCTCTTCATTCGTCCAAGTTCCAAAAACAGACTCTAGCTTCCTTTGCACATCATTTGAATTTATACCTATCTCCTCGCTTTGCAGTATTGTTCTTAACCTTCCTCGAATAGCCCCCATCCAACTGGTTCCTGGAATAACTCCTTCTCCGTTAGACTTTAACTGTTCATAATCATAATTATAATCGTTAAAATTCTCAAAAATTTTGTACTGACGAATCATCATACTATTTCTAATTTTCAAGGGTATACGCAAACAGTGAAACCTTGATTTCATATTGTCTACGCCATGATCTTTACTCCACTTTTCCACTTCATTAGATGTATTTTTAAAAGCACCCTCCTGTTCCCAATCCCAATCTAGCCACGCTTGATGTTCTTTGCGTTTTGTCATGTCAAAAGGCTTTACCCGTATATCATTTACCTTAAGCCTGCCAAAGCCACGCCGATTTTTGGCTCCCAATGTTAATTCCCCATTATCCAAGCCAGTGAGCAATTCCTTTATATACTGTATTCCTTCCCCTACTGATTTTTCAGTAGTTTTTCCCATTTTGTCAAACTTTAGGTCGTTTTTACGTATTACCAATTCAAGACGAATCTCATATTCCGCTCCACGCTCCACAATTTGCATTTCATATTTTCCTAAATTTACTGCCGTTTTAAACTCATCTAACTTCACCCCATCACGTTTATGTAATTTGGCATTTTTCAACTTCATGTCATACACAAATAAGCGGCTTTGCTTCTGCTTTTGCTTTTGCTCTTCCTGTGAACAAAATAAATAATTCACCGCTCTTTTATAATCAGCACCAGCATTTCCATTATTATTTTTCTTCTGATCACTATCCTCTATTTCCATGAGGTAATGACTCATTGCACCGGCAAGCGAACTGCCCGGAACAAATGGCAATCCTTTCTCATCCAATATAACATCCATATTGGTCAAATCATCCTCGCCAGAACCAACCAACAACGGAGAAAGTAGCTTTCCTCTAATTCGAATACAGTAACGTCTGCAAACCCAATTTCCGCTTTCTATTGATTGCATCTTTATTCCCCCTTTCTTGCCTGTAACTTTGCAATTTGCAAATACGCTTTAATACACGCTATACTTTGCCTTTCGCAGGGTTTTATAAATTTAATACATTGCTTTTTCTTTTTATCATCTTTTATTTTTTCTAATTCCTGTTTCACACGTTCATATTCCTGATATTTTTCAAACAAGGCAATAATTTGATGTATTTTGGTAGGGTTTAATTTTTCCTCATTTTCCCCCAGAAACTCTTGTCGTTTTTGTTGCTCTCGTTTCATTTTTTGTATTTCTTCCTGTTCTTTCTCCTTCTCCATTTTTTTCTTTTGCAGGACATTTAACAAACAATCCTCGTCTCTTTCCTCTCTCTTATCTCTTTTCTCGTTTCCCTTTTTCTCTAAATCATGTGGCTGTTTACAGCTTTCCTTGGGTTTCTCTTTAAAGTATCCCGCTTCTCCTCCTACTGGTTCTTCCGATGATTCTTTATATTCAATAACCTTAACCTCTCCACAGCCTTCTCCTGTATTCATCCCCCACAATCTTCCTTCAATATCCGCTGAACGAACAGGCTCCTTCGTTTCAATCACCAAAGCTGTTCCACCAGCCAATACCTGCCTTTGCGGCTTAGGTAACCGCCATTTACTATTATATCCTGCTAACTGCGTAAATTTGAGGAATGGATGAACCTGTTTTACCTCGCACTTTAAACAGTTCTCTATTTCATTAAGGAATATTTGTGGATCCTGAACTATTCTTCCTGTATCTTCATCACACAGCATCATTGGAGAAATCAGCCACAAAGTAAACTTTTTTAAAGATGTTTTCGGTCTTATGTTTTCCTTATCAGAAACCGAGGCTACCGTAACCTCTTGTGGTTTAAATGTTACATCGCCATATTCTGCCGTACGAGAACGTCCTAGCCTCAGCCTGTTGTTCCTCTCCTGTAAACATTCCAGCAACGCCTTAATATGACGTGCTTCCCCTCGCAATGTTCCTGCAAATGTTTGCCCCGCACATAATGATAAATATTGAAATAATTGACCTGTATCGCCTGTCCCTTTCCTTTGTTCCTCATCCTTCCACGCATGACCAATTCCACGATCCACAGGTCGGGCATGATGCGTACGCAACTGTTTGGCAGGCTCATGTAAACAAAGCCCTTCCTCTTCACGACAAACTAACTTTTTAACACTGCAACGTTGTTCCTGCTGGTGTATTGTCTTATCTTCCTGTTGCGAGACACTACCTTTCTGTTTCAAAATTTCATCTGCTAAATCGTAGTACCTATCCTCGTGTTTTACTCGCTGCCATGTTGCCGGGCAAGGGTAAAATACCTGCCCGTTTACCATAGGAAACGCATATCCGAACTTTACCCCATCACGCAAAAAAATCTCAGCAAAGTCCTTATCCTGATGTGCATTTTTTTTCAATTCATGTTTTGCAATATACATCCCTGCTAATGCCCCAAGCATCGCACTGCCTGGAATCCAATTTTCGCACGTATTGTAAAGCCCATTTTCCCCTGGGAAAATTAGTGGGTTATCTAAATGTACTTGATAACGCAGCTCTACTTCCTCTTTCTCCTTATAAGGAATATCAAATTGCTCCGAACACGATGTATCAGGTTCACTCATTTTTCCTAACCTGCAACGAACCTCTCCTAGTCCTCGAGTTTTCCCTAAACCCATATGACGTAATCCTTTAACGCAATCTTTTAATAGTCGTTCAATCTTCTTTTCCTTTTTGTCTTTCTTTTTGTCTTCCTTAAGATAAGTATCAATGCTTACCTTACAACGTAATACAATACCTTTTTTCATTACTCTTAGCGTACGTAATGACGTTTTCTTAGCAGTTTTAGATTCACCTTCAATTGCTGTACGAGTACGCAAAAACGTCAGCTCGTCCAAGACCTCGGCAGGCAATATTTTATTCTGATTTTTTAAACGTTGTACCAGATCATCGTAGTCCTCCACCGTAATAAACTCAGACGTATCACCTTTTATCCCCAAAAAATTAGGGACTTTGTAAATATGCAAATCCTGAACATGAAGCATTCCACTATTCCCTTGTCCAGAAGCACCAAACAACAGGCAAACCTCCTTCATCCCAACAACATCACAATCAAGTAATTCTTTAGCTACCTCCAGTAAGCAACCCTTAATACGCTTAGCGGGAATAATAGGCAATCCATATTCATGAGCAATTTCTGTATCAACAATTCCGGCAACTCCTTCACCTGTTGCCGGACACATTTCACTACGCAATTCAACCTCCAGCCATCCAGTTTTCATTTCTATTCCCCCTTCGCTTCAGGATTACATAAATTACCTATAGATGAAAGAAAGTTTCGTTCATAAAGATCCATTAACTCTAACGCATCAAATATTGATGTTTCTTTTTGATCTTCCTGGGTTTCCTGTTCTTCTTGAGCTTCTTTATCTTCTTGATCTTTTACCAATAGAGAAGAAAGCTTATATCCTCTTGACTTAAACTCTTCCAGTAACATTTTTACTTGCTGAGGTCCTAACAAATAAGTTTCGTATAATTTTTTTAAACGAGAACGAGGCCACTTCTCTTTTGTTGGCTTTAAGCCTGGTGCTGGCAAATTTGACATTATCACATCCAGTCGATCAATAGACAAATCATCGTCCTCATTTGGATCTGCAAAAACTCTGTACGGTCTTATCAGTAGCTCCCCACCTTCTTGTGTAGCTTCCTGCTTCCATTTATGAATACCATATATATTTTCTCGCAAATCATCAATATCTGTTAAATATCCTCCCCGACAAAGGTGAAAATCAATATACCCAGGCTCATTCTCCCCCTGTCCACACTTTTGCTGACCTTTCTGATAACGCTTCTCTTTAGCGTTATGACAACAGGATTCAGCAATTTCATAGGCAATATTAAAAGGAAAATGACTATGCACCAGCGCCACCCCTGCACAAGCCGATAAAGGGATCAGTGGTTTTGGAACTTGGGCAATGCGACGCAAAAAAGCTGCCGCTAAAGGTACACCCAGCCTTCCATTGCAAATAAATGTAATATCATCACCACCTAAAATAAGGCGCCGAATGGGTAGGATATTTTTTTCATTCCGTTCCACTGGAGAAAAGGAAAATCCTCCTTTATCAGAATCAGGGTTAATAATTCGTTCCTTTATTTCATCTACCATTTTATCAAATACGCTTTTAAAGATCATGTCTATATATTTAGACAGCTTACGCATTTTCATTACTGCTTCTTCATATTTTCCACATTCGTTAAATGAATTGATTTCTTTTTTAATTGCTTGTCCCATTCCGTTTCCGTCAATATGAACAACTGCAACAAATCCATCCTCACCCTTGTTGGATATTAAATCCTCCATCTCCAAGGCTAAAATCGTCTGTTCATCCTCAGTTTCCTTTCCTTCTTTCTCATTTTCTTTTTTATTATTTCCTTCTTTCTCAAGATCGGCTACTTGACGTTTTAGCATTTGGACTGTAGAAATATTTTCGTTTTTATACCGCCTTGTTACAGGTAGCCCAGTAATTCCTTCTTGTTCTGTAATTGGAAATGCACCCCTTGGTCGTTGTCGGATCATACGTGCTTTAACTTTTTCCAATTCCTGATTAAGGTTGACCACATCCTCCCCATAATTCTTGAATTTTGTTTCAATGCAGGCTGTGGCTAGTGTAAGAGCATAGGTTTTTTCAAGTAAGCGTTTGGCAAAGGCAACATTAACTTCGTCATAAACGGTCTTGTTTCGATACGCAACAATTGAGCTTCCCCCGCCATTGTAGATGATTTCCGCTTTTATATTGGGATTGTCTTTGATTTTGAAGGTATTAGCTTTTTCCCAATTTGTCACAGCTTCGTCTTTGTTAAGAATTCCTGGCACAAGCACTTTTGGGAACAATTCCTTTAATACTTTATCGACAATTGAAGAAGCTCCCACATTTTCACGCAGCTTGCTAGATGCGAATATGTATTCCTGGATTCCGCAAACATCATAAATTGCTAATATGAATTGATCCTCCCCATTATTTGTCACATTTACCACCCCCCTTTGCATTATTTGGCTGTTTTATCCGAATTTTTTGATATTGTACCATTAAACATTTTGACATAAGCCTCATGTGGAAACAGCATTGGATTATTAATGAGCATAATCATTTGATTCAATTGAAAAATCAAACTCATTATGACAATTTCTTCACCATCGGCTCCTTTTACTTCTAATTCATCTAGTTCTTTATCTATAGAAAAACCAGTATTCATAAGTGTCTTGTATTTTCCCATATCATAACCAAAACGCTTTAGTCCATAATGATTTAACTCCTTGTACCAATCCATATAGTTTTTACATTTATCAGATATTTTTTTTGTAAGTCGACTTTCCTTTTCAGTTATATATTCCTTTTTAGTATTCTTCTCTTCAATATTCAATGTAATATCAAATAAATCAACTATGCCGTCACCTATCCCTTCCTTTTTCATAGAGCACAGTATCATTATAGGTCTAGTCGAAGTTTGTGTTTTTATATATTTGTACTCATCCTTTTCCTTAGCTTCGCTGTACGCAACATATGCTTTTTCAAGATTATTATCCACTACACTTGTCATTATTCTTGCAACGGAATTTAATGAAGTTTTTAATTTTTTAATGCTATCAACCCAACTTTTTATTCCTTCTGGTTTTAGGTCTTTGCTTTTGCACTGTATAGCCACTGCCACCGCTTCAATTGGAATAAATTTTATTTCTCCGTAATTAAAAATATAGGGAGTATACTGTTCATCAAATATTGCTAAATCCACCTCAGCAGAAATCTTCCCATAAGAATCCATAATAAACACACCTTGAGCAATACAGAACTTGTGAGGAATTATTTGTTCAAACAGACTTTTCCAAACAGCTTCTCTGTTTTTCCCTGTCGTAAGACCATGAGCAGGCGTTTGTATAAATAACTGGTTTACCAAGGATTTTTCTAAATTTTTGTAGTTATTAGCAATCTCTTTAATTGTCTTTTCCATTGTTTCCTCTCTCTCTATCTCTAACTCTTCCTCGGTCATTTCATCCATTTTCCCATTTGACATACCAAGTCCTCCCTTTAGATATTTTCTTATTTTTAACGGTCATACATCACGCTAAAATGTCCAAAACCTATGGTAGATTTTTCCCCTACATGTAACCTGCACTTAGCACCAAGAAGCAGTGTGAATGGAGTTAAATTTTGGATGTTTCTGTACTGGTTGTTTTATCCAGCTGTTTTAATATTATGTCTTTAAACATTTGGGTATAAGCCTCGTGTGGAAACAGCATAGGATTATTAATGAGCATAATCATTTGATTTAATTGGAAAATTAAACTCATTATGACAATTTCTTTACCATTTCTGGTAACCTTTAGTCCATCGAGATTTTTATCTATCAAAGAACTCTTTATTATAATATCTTTTGAATATCCCTCTCCCTTTTCAAAACGATCTAATCCATAATGGTTCAATTCTTCATACCAATAATCGTATTCACATTTATAATCCTCGCATTTTTTGTGTATTGTTTTTTTAAGACCATCTTCTTCTGTAATACTCAATGTAATATCGAACAGATTAACTATATTTTTATCAATATCCTCTTTTTTTGTAGAACACAGTATCCTTATAGGTCTAGTCGAAGTCTGTGTTTTTTTACAAATATCTTCATTTTCACCCTTAGCTTTACTAGGATTATTATCTATCACACCTTTCATAACTCTTGCCACAGACTTCAATGAGGTTTTTAAATCCCTGATACTTTCGACCCAATCTTTTATTTCATCTGCTACATCTTCCTCTAGCTTTTCTCCCTTGCACTGTATAACTACAGCTACCGCTTCAATTGGAATGAATTTTATTTTCCCGTAATTAAAAATATAAGGGGTATACTGTTCATCAAATATCGCTAAATCCACCTCAGCAGAAATTTTCCCATAAGAATCCATAATAAATACACCTTGATCTATACAAAACTTATGGGGAATAATTTGTTCAAACAAACTTTTCCAAACACCTTCTCTGTATGCCCCTGTCGTAGGAGGATGAGCAGGCGTTTGTATCAACAATTGATTCACTAGAGATGTTTCCATGTTTTTGTAATTATTAATAATTTCCTCAATCGTTCTTTTCATCATTTTCTCTTTTCTCTCTTTCTTTTTCTTTTTCTTCTTCTTTTTTTCTTCCTCGGTCATTTCATCCATTTTCCCCTTTCCGTTTGCCATATCAATTCCTCCTCTTAGATATTTTGATTTTTCTTAACGGTCATACATCACGCTAAAATGTCCAAAGCCTATAGTAGAATTTTTCCCTACATGTAACCTGCACCCAGCTTCAAGAAGAGGGGTAAATGGGGTTAAATCCCCTTCATACAATGCCCACCCCTCAATTGCTGGTAAATTCAGCTTATTTCCATTATGATTCATAGAATATCGTTTAAAATCTACAAATCTCCAATTTTCCTGCACTGTTTTTATTTTTTTTGCTGCTTTTATCATGTTATCTTCATCCCATTGCACAGTACGTCCAGTATAAGCCTGCGACAAAAGAGATATTCTGCGACTCATGGACTGCACCAACGAATCAAACGACAGCGTTTGGCAAAGATTGCGTTTTACTAAGATACGCACCGGTGTATCAAAACGCACCAAAATCGAACCTGCTGGGCATTCCTCACAATCCAAGAGATAAGGCTTCATGTTTCTCATCCAAGTCTTTCCTCCGCTGAAAATCAAGGTATTGCGAATAGGATCTACCACCTGCTCCAATGAAAAAGATATGCGTGATACACCCCATCCACGTTCCCCCATTGCTTGTAAAGCATCTAAGAAAAGCCCTACTCGCTCAGTAATTTTGCCAATCAGGGTAATGTCAAACGTGCATACATCACCCTTCTTCCATTCCAATTTATCTTGAACCAATGCGTGTAGAACATATGGATTGACAGCCCCTGCCTCATTCCCCGGCGAACAAAAACACTGTGCATAGGCACAACCATTTCTCAAATTACACTGATAACAACGAACCTTCGGTGTAGAACATACGAAATCTCGTATACAATGACCTAAAATTCCACGCAAAGTGGAGCCTAGATATGGAGGAAGTTTCCCTTCGCCCTTAGCCAAAAAAAATGCACGTAATGTCAAAACTTCTATGTGCTTAAACATATTTTTGCTCCCGTCTTTTATCGTGATTTTATAATATATAGATAATGTTTTACTATAAAAAATAATTTTGCTTATTTTTAAAAAATATTCTTTCAACTTTGCTGATACCTTCGCCCATTTATACCAATGATTCAACAATTCCACCAACTAACTGCTTATTCATTTGGCAATCATTTGACTGTCATTTTAATATCTGATTTTCTACATAGACATATAAGTCCCTAATAACTGTATTATATTATTTGTATTTGTATATATCAAGATTTATATGAAAATATATCTTTTTTCTACATATTATCTAATATTTGAGCAAAAATATAAAGTGAAACTTCTTTTCAGTGGGGGTTTTCTTCATCTCCCACTGGAAGTTAGTTGAACCATTCCAATCAGTTTATCTGCATAATCAGCCATGAATAATGGTATATTCAGCAAATCATCGTCCAATAACGTGGCATCCCCTCAAACTTGCTTTTCAACGCTTGGAGTACATAATTCTCACTGATCGCTCATGTTTTGCCCACCTGACGAACGCCTTTTAAAATTGGGAGTTTCCGATGTTTATATTTTCCCCATTGCGTTTCCTCCGCTCTATCACATAATTATACATATTTTATGTTAGTTTATCACACTATTATTCAATGAGATTCGTGACTTATTAGAAATACAGATCATTGGTATTATGAAAAGGTGCTTGCTAATGGAATGATTTTGTGAACTAAAATTAGTCACGCACTTCATAAAGAGATTCCCAAGAATTTATGGCAAAAAATCTTATCCAAGCTGCTTAATATTTCTGAGACCGGATTTTGGAACGAACATTGACCCAATATGAAGCGTTCACATAGGGATTGAACAAAAACTTATGTGACAGCTTCAAACGGGGCAAAAAGAAGACAGCCATGTTCAAGCGTATTGCTTGGCATGGCTGTCCTTTACCTTAAAAACACTATATATCAAAATAATATAATCCCTGTGAATAGCGACTGTTTCAAGTTATATCTGTAAAATCCAACCCAAGTCAAAACATTATATTTTTTTGATTATTTCAGGTATGCATTTGGTTTCGTCAAGAACAATGTCATAATCCTCAAATACACGCGGTACATCTGCTTTTGCGGTAATATGCAGGGAACGTTGTATGACAGCTGATGTTTCTTTTGGAGTTTTCTCAGCGTGTTTCCACCAATATACCCGACAAACTTCACAGCTTCCGGCTGGGCGCGCGGAGGACTCATCGTTTTCAAACAAGGTGCAAAGCGCTTCTTTGATTTTCTCGGCATCGTCATTGGTAAATCCAGTCTTTTCCGCAAGTTGGCAGTTAATGCTGCCGCAAATACGATAAAGACCAAAGTTAACAAAGTGTTTCATACCCATGGTATCGGAAGATTTACCGCTTTTACCGGACTCGCCGTTGACGCTTTTTGTAATCTGCATGTCGACGATGTCAATGGGTGAAATGCTGACCGCCTGTTGGACGGACACAGGGCCGCGTACGCCGACAGACAGCTTTCCGTCATCACTGTCGCCTTTGTTTTTATTGTTCTTTTTGCTATCCTTCTTAAAAGCGAAGACCTGACCGAAGGCACGCACGTCAATCCACCGCTCACGGGCAATTCTCGTGAACAAGTCGGTATCGGCGGCTTTACCTTTCTTTATTTCTGCTGCGAGTTCCGGCACAGCAGCCGCGCGATCTTTCA
>JAQUGH010000205.1 GCA_028684195.1 Clostridia bacterium
AACCCCGGCAGAAAGGACGGATAGTTATGACAAATGTAAAAGTATACCGCAACGAGCTACCAGTATGGGCAGTTGGCATGAAAAACACCCGGACTGGCGAAAAAGTGAATTTAGAAGTTACGGGAGCAACTAACAAAGAGGCAACCCAAAAATGCATTGGCTTGTTTGGGTATAAAGGCGACTATCAATGGACCGGAACAGGCCCGTTATACGAGGAAGATATGTAGATTAACAATACCCCGTCTGATGATGACCGGTTAAAGGCGCCGGCCCAATATATGACAACGGGAACCGCATTACAATAGACTAATAACGACCGCACAAAAAAAGGGACCGTACCGAAACCGAAGTTTCAGCACAGCCCTTTTTTTGTCATTACAAAAGTAATTACTATTATTTTATTTATTTATTCGTTAGCCTTGCGACTGAAGAAAAACGTCACGATTATCATACTCAATTCAAATAGCTTATTCGGTTCTAATACTCCTGTGACCGCTAAAAATATAACCCCACCTACCACAGAAAAGGTAACAATAGTTTTTACGTCAATCAGCTTCGCTATTTTTTTAACTATCTCCATCATTTTACTCCTCACACTCCTTCAATTTTCTTAGTCCAATAATCCCAACTTATCAAAAAACAACATCAGCTGTTCTTCCGTCACGTTCCCTTTGGGATTTAATCCGTCATTAACTCTTTTTTCTACCGCCTTGTTCCACGCTACCCTGGCCCATTCTGATACAACTTCATCATTTGCTACATCTGCAGCTTTGGCTTCAACGTCATATTTTTGCAGATTATTATACTCAATAATTTCTATTAGTTTTTGAGGATAATTAGGATCCGTTGCATAACCGCATTTCCAAACTTCCGTACAAGCTAATTTATAATCTTTGGCTTGTCTTACTTTTACGTATCTATCTAGCATAAGCAATTTTGAGTGGTCTTCAATGCTTTGATCATAGCTGTCATATTTGCGGAATTTAGCCTGTACCCTTACCCATTTTCCGTCTATGTATTCGCTTGTCCACAATAACTGATAATCATATCCGCAACCGGCAGTCCACTTGATACCAAATAACATATTCCCATGTACTGATTTTCCCCAGTTACTTTCAAGTATCGCCTGAGCAATCGTCAAGCTCGGAAGTATATTATATTGCTGATACGCTTTTATAGCACCGTTCTTTATACTATTGATAAAGGTCTGCTTGTCCATTTATTTATCACTTCCTTTCCTTTAAGCAATTTTTAACTAAATAATCCTTGTTGAATTGCATAAAAAAAGAAACTAACGAAGCTTCCTACCATTAAAAATATAAACCATTTTATTGCGGCTGTAAGTCCCTTTATATTACTACATAGATTTTTGATTTCAATTCTAAACTCAGCTTGACTTTGTTCCGCTAAATTCATTCTTTTAGTCAGTGAACAAATTTGTCTATCGTGTTCATTTATTTTCATTTCTACGACTTCATTATTCATCTCACACCCCGCTCCTTAGAAGTAGTACTTTGTTAAATTAGAAAGTCTACAGGTTTACCTTCAAATGTAACCTGTCCAGCTAATGTTTTTTGATATATCTCTTGAACCTTATAATACGGTGCTATAAATCCAGTATTGTTTATCGGTATCGTCTTAGCTTTATCAGCCCATAATATTACCCAAGTAGGTAAACCAATCAACTCCCCAAGATAGTTAAAAGCACCACCACCACTATTCCCTGGATTAATAGCTGCATCCGTTTGTATCCACTCGGTAGTACCAATTTTCCTTTTAAAACAACTAACTACACCCTTCGTTGCTGTATCTGTATATCCCAACGGATTCCCTATACAATATAGTTCATCTAATAGTGCAACTTTTTCAGCGAATACAACAGGATTTAGTAAAGAAGTATCAGCCTTAATCTTAATAATTGCTATATCCTGCGAAAAATCACCGTACACTACTTTTGCATCGAAGCCTACCAGCATACCATCAAGATATACTTTTATGCTATCCCACGGATCTAATCCATCCATAGCAACATGACAGTTTGTTGCTATATATCCATTCTTATCTAGAATAACTCCACTTCCTAATGCTCCTGTTCCATCTTTTCTCTTTCCTTTGATTGTTACAACAGAGAATAAAAGCGCTTTTATTAACTCTGATTCCCTTTGCCTATATTTATCTATTAGTGCAAGCGTTTCTACTCGCGTAACTGGATTCTCAGGCTTGAAGGTACCATCAGGGTACCCATTAGTCGCTTTCATACGGACAATACGCTGCATGAATTTGTAATACCATTTATCTGGCGTAATATCTTTAAACATTTATAACACTTCCTTTCTTTTTTTTTTTGGCAAATTAATAGGACTGGCTACTTTGCAGTATTGCCAGTCCCTTGAATCTGGTGGTGATGGTATTATACCTGGTATAAAGTTGTTTGTTTGCAAATTCAGCACACTCCCTATTCAAACTTATTATTTACACTTGTATTAGACGTTCCACCTCCAATTGCCACCGCTTTTCCAAGACACATATTCGATGAGATTAAATTGTTGTTGTTATTTGTGCCAAATAACGCTATCGTATATTGTTCTGCTATATAGTCGCTTGTTAAGCCTGTACCTCTTGTACAAGTGTTACCGCTTATTACATTACGGCTACTACTAGACAAATCAATACCAGCTGCATTGTGATTGCAAACATTACCAAGGATTGTGTTATTATTACTATTATTTAGGGTAATTCCATGTGTATTGCTAGCACATTTATTGTTTGTGATTACACTATCATCTTCATATCCGGTATAAATACCATAAACATTGTTATAGCACATATTGCCTAATATGGTGTTATTTCGACCATTACTTAAAAATATACCAACGTCACTATTCTTGCATATGTTATTTGTAACCACACCCCCCTCGCCCCGTGCGTATATGCCATAATTGAATTCGGCTGGATACAAGGTATCATTTCCATCAATACAAAAATCACTTATTTTATAATTGTCAACACTATCTAAATTAATGATCCCTTCGTTGGCGGTACTATCCCACATCCTTTTTAGTACAGTAGAGTTACCGTTACCTTTAATATTTACATTGTTTTTAGTAACACTAATTTTGGCAGTAATACTATAAGTACCATCAAGTATTATAATCTCACCCCCGGCACTTGGC
>JAQUGH010000206.1 GCA_028684195.1 Clostridia bacterium
AGATGATGAATGAACTTTGGCAAAGTGACCAGTTTGTTGATGATAATACCTTAACGGTAAATATTACTAGACTTCGTGATAAATTAAAATCTATTGGTGTAGAGGATTTTATTATTACTAAAAGAGGACAGGGGTATCTTGTGCTATGAAAATAGTTGAGTAGATTTAATTGTGACGAGTTTAAATATAGTCAGGGGGGAAAATAATGGATGATATTTCAAAGCAAGATACTCAAATCTTTACAGAAATAAAACAAATAATGTTAGAAGCAAGAGAAAATGTAGCACATCAGGTAAATACTGAATTACTTAATGCTTATTGGCAAATAGGGAAAATAATAGTGGAGCATGAACAAGATTCAAAAGAGCGTGCTGCTTATGGTAAAAGGTTGTTAAGTGAACTGTCGAAAGATTTGACACGAGAATTTGGAAGAGGATTTTCTATTTCTAATTTACAGTTTATCCGAATAGCTAACCGTCGCTAAGACTTCCGCTTCTTTAAGTGGGAGATAAGCGACGCTAAGCTCCTGGAATGGTTCAACTAACTTTCAGTGGGGGATGAAGAAAACCCCCACTGAAAAGAAGTTTCACTTTATGAGGCGATTTTATCAAGAGTATCCAATTCAACAGACACTGTCTGTTGAATTGAGTTGGTCACATTATTGTGAACTTTTAAGTATTTCAAATGTACAAGAAAGATCATTTTATGAAAAGGAAGCTATTAATTCTAAATGGTCTGTTCGTGAATTGAAAAGGCAAATAAACACCTCGCTTTTTGAACGTATTTTGTTATCAGAAGGGAAAGCAAATAAAGAAACAGTTTTAGTATTATCGCAAAAAGGGATTGAAGTATCTAAGGCAGAAAATATTATGAAGGATCCTTACGTATTTGAATTTCTTGGTATGTCCGAAAATAAACCAATGATGGAAAGTGATTTAGAGGAAGCTTTAGTTAAACATATAGAAAAATTTCTATTAGAATTAGGCAGAGGTTTTATGTTTGTGGGAAGCCAACAGAGGATTACCTTAAATAACACTCATTATTATGTAGATATGGTTTTTTATAATAAAATATTACGTTCTTATGTATTGATAGAATTAAAAACTAGTAAGCTAATGCCCGAAGCAGTTGGACAATTAAATATGTATTTGAATTATTTTCAATCAGAAGTCAATGATAAAATTGATAATCCCCCAATCGGGATTATACTTTGTACAGATAAGGATAATGTTGCAGCAGAGTACGCATTAGGTGGTCTATCAAATCAAATATTTGCTTCTAAATATACACTTTATATACCCGATAAACAGAGATTAGTTGATGAAGTAGAAGCTGTTCTTGAAGAATGGCATGAAGAGAAGTGACATATATTACCTAAATTCCCACGTGTTTTTTTAACCTACATCTTTCAGATGGCACGGAAAAGTAGAAGATAAGGTGTTTTCTCCCTTTCCGAGGTTTCCTATCTTGATTTTCCTCCTTATGTAGGTTAAAATAAGTTTAACCTACATAAGGAGGAAACAAACTATGTCATGCATTACTAAACAAAGAGTCGGTAAGTATACATATCTTTATGAATCGACGTCCTACAGAGATACCGATGGGAAACCTAGAAATAAAAAAGTGCGTATCGGCAAACTGAATTTGATTACGGGAAAACCAATCTACAATCAAGAATATTTTGATCGAATGGCTGACGCTGGAACTCCAATTAAGATAGTGCCAACTGAAACCATTGCCAATATAGAGGTAAACACATTTGTCCTATCTGCAGTTGATACTCTGCGAGATTATGGTGTGTTTTATCTTCTTCAGTCTATTGCTACCAAAATTGGTTTGGAGCAGGTTCTTTCAAATTCAATTCCCGCCTTTTGGAAGGAAATATTTATGCTGTCTTGCTACCTGATTTCATCTGACAAGCCGGTTATGTACTGTGAAGATTGGATTACTAGTAATGAGTCCTTAAACGTTGGCAGCATGTCTTCACAACGAATTAGTGAATTGCTTGTATCCTTCGGGAAAAAAGAACGCGAGGCATTTTATCAGTTATGGTGTGGACATATAACAGAGCAAGAATATATGGCTCTTGATATTACATCAGTTTCATCTTACTCCGAACTGATTACGGAATGTGAATGGGGATATAACAGAGATCATGAAAATCTTCCCCAAATCAACCTATGTATGCTCTTCGGCGAAGATTCTAAACTTCCCGTATTTCAGACAGTTTATAGTGGTAGTTTGAAGGATGTTTCTACACTACCTAACACATTGGCAGAAGTCACTACATTGATTGGTAATAAAAAGGTTATGATTGTCATGGATAAAGGTTTTTTCAGCACTAAGAATATTAATACGCTTCTTTCGGATTACGAATCTTGTCGTTTTCTTATTTCCATGCCATTTACTTGTGGATTCGCAAAAAAGCAGGTAGAAAGCGAATGCAAAGACATTGACCAAATATCTAATACAATACTAACAAGTGGAACACCCATACGTGGCATACACAAAGTACGTGTATGGGGAACAAAAGGTAAGAAGCTTCATACGCATATTTTGTTCAATCCAGAGAAGGCACTAAAAGAGAGAAATAATCTCTATGGTTATGTCACATGGCTAAAAGAGCTTGCATTACGAGAACCGAATAATTCAAAACATAGTGCTGATATTTCAAAATATCTAATTGTACGCAAATCAGAGAAGTCCGGATATACCGTAAATATTCGCGAAGATATCATTGAACATGAACTATCAACAGCAGGCTGGGTTGTTTTAATCAGCAACCACATTGATAATACGCAAAAAGCACATGATATATACCGTACAAAGGATGTTGTGGAAAAAGGGTTTTGGAAATATAAAAACAGTCTTGGCATGGACCGACTTCATGTACACAGCAATGAACGGATGCATAATAAGACTTTTGTAACATTTATTTCGCTTATCATGATGTCGTACATTCATAAAGTAATGAAAGAAAAGAAACTGTATCGAAAAATGACATTCGATAAGCTACTATTAACGCTGGCAAAAATTAAAGTAATCACAATAAACGGCAAACGTGTTATTCATCCATTAACCAAAGAACAAGCAACGATATTTAAATCATTCGATATTGAATTGCCGTAGGTTAAAATAATGGGTGGGATTTCAGG